>JAICZB010000214.1 GCA_025933895.1 Thermoleophilia bacterium | reverse complement strand
TGGAGCGCGCCGACACCGTGGTCTTCCTCGACCTGCCGTTCGGTCTCACGGTGCGGCGTGTGCTGTGGCGAACGGCGAGCCGCGTGGTCAGCCGTAAGGAGCTGTGGAACGGGAACCGCGAGACGCTAGGGAACGCGCTCTCACGCCACTCGATCGTCTGGTGGGTGATCACCCAGCACGGCAAGTACCGGCAGAACTGGCCGCCGCGCTATGAGGCCCTGCCGCATCTCCAGGTCGTCCGGCTCCACACGCCGCGCGAGGTGCGCGTCTGGGTTCAGTCGATCCAGGCGACCGAGTCGATGTCCGGCAGCTCGAACGGCAGCGAGCGCCAGAACACGCCGCCGTTGGCGGAGACGTAGAGCCGGTTGCGCGCGGCGTAGAGCATCCGGTCGGGATCGTCCTCGGCGATCGCGACCGCGAAGCCGGGAGGCAGGCCGCCGCCGGCCTCCCGCCACGTCGCTCCGCCGTCGTTCGACAGCATCAGCGGCGGCCGCCGCTCGACGACCGCGACGACCGTCGCGCCGGAGCGCGCTGCGGCGACGACGCGCGGCAACGCCACCTCGGGCCGCTCCGCCGCCGGCACCTCGTTCCCGTCGCCGAGCAGCTCCTCGGCCTCGACGTCGACGAGAAACACGCCTGCCACGGTGCCGACCGCGGCGATCACGGACGTGTCTTTCCAAGTAACAGACTGTTACTTAGTAGGGCGGAGACGAGCGCACTGGCACGCCGCGCCGCGGAGATCGGCCTGTGGCCGCCGGCCCGCGCGCCCAGATAGGCGACCGAGAAAGCATCGCCGGCTCCGGTGGGATCGCCGCGGGCCGGCAGCGCGGCGACGGGGGGAGCGGCGTCCCGCGTCAGCACGAGCGAGCCGCCGGCACCGAACGTCACGACGACCTCCGGGACGCCGAGCCCGCGCAGCTCCTCGAGGTCGGCGTCGCCGAGTATCGCGTGCGCCTCCTCCTCCGCGAGCTTGAGGATCGAGACGTGGCGGAGGAGCGTCCGGTCGAACTCCGCGTCGAGCTCGAGCGGGCCGAGCCGGCGCGCGCGGACGAGTCCCTGGCCGTCGAGCAACAGGCGCCGCCGCCGGGCGATGCGCTCGAGCGTCTCGGGAGAGAAGTCGTCGCGCAGCAGGGGCGCCACGTGCACCCACTCGACGCGGCGCAGCACGCGCTCCGGGTCGTCGCCCTCGCTCCACGGCTGCCCGATCGTCTCGACCCGCATCTCACGGCGGCCGGCGGCGTCGTAACGGAAGGAGAAGGCCGTCGTCTCGCCGGTCGCCGCCAGCGAGAACGGCAGGCCGAGCGCCGTGAGGCGCCGCAGGTACGAGCGCCGTTCGGGCTCGCCGCACTTCGCGACGACGATCGCCTCTTGCTGGAGCGTCCGCAGCGCCCGGCCGGCGTGCCAGGGGCCGCCGCCGATTCGCGAGGCGTCGCCGTCCACGACGTCACGCGCAAGAGGGCCGATCACGGCGAGCGGTCGCACGACCAGCAAGCGTAAGTCCGATGGAGAGGACGAAGGCGAGAGCGAAGCTCGGTAACGAGCCGCCGATCGCTCCCTGGCCCGGATGCGTGTGATCGACGAGCCGGATCCACGAAGCGGGCCCGACCGGCGCAAGCCATTGGTAGAGACAGAAGCCTGCGAGCCACGCGGCGACCTGCGCGGGCCGGAACTCCGGAGCGGCGAACGGGTCGCGCTCGCCGGCGACCCACTGGGCGAGCAGCACGCCGAAGAGGGGCACGAAGAACGAGCCGAGCAGGTAGAGGAAGGCCTGGTAGTTGACGAGGTCGATCACGAAGGTTCCGGCCGTCGCCACGGCCGCCACCGCCACGATGAGCAGCCGTTGCGGTACCCGCGGCACGACGTTCTGCAGCGAGACCGCAGCCGAGTAGATGTTCGCGAACGGCTCCTTCGTCTCGTCGACTCCGAGCGCGACGAGCGCGAGTGCCGCGCCGACTCCGCCGGTGGCGATCGCGCCGATCACGGACGGCGCATCCGTGAGCCCGCGCGTGAGCAGCAAAATCGCGCCGAGCGCGTACAGCCAGACGTTCGGCAGGAAGTAGCCGACCGCAGCTCCCCAGAACGCGCCGCGTCCGCTCCTCGCGAAGCGCGTGTAGTCGGCGGCGAGCGGCAGCCACGAGACCGGCATCGCCACCATCAGGTCGACTCCCTGCCAGAAGCTGAGGCCGCCCTTGCCCGGCCGCGACCAGAGCGCGCCGAGGTGCGCGTCGTGGAGCGCCCACCACGTCAGGTATGCGAGCGACGCGAGGACGACCCACAGCGCGACGCGCTTCACCCACTCGCGAACGAAGCCGACCGGCCCGACGAGCGCGAGGATCGTCGCTGCGACGGCCCCCGCAAGCTTCCACGCCCAGAGCGGGCCGTGCGCGAGCGCGTGCGCCGCGGTGGCGATGACGAGGACCTCGAAGATCGTCCAGCCGAGGTTCTGGACGACGTTGAGCCCGGTGGGGAGGTACGAGCCCGCGCGGCCGAGCGGAGCGCGCAGCAGCACCATCGCCGGCACGCCTGCCTCCGCGCCGATCGCGGCTGCGCAGCCGAGGAGCGCGTTGCCGAAGATCCCGCCGACGAGGATCGCGAGCAGCGCCATCGGTAGCGAGAGGCCCGGGACGAGGAAGGCGCCGGCGACGAGGACGAGCAGGCTGAGCCCGAGACTGCTCCACAGCATCCCGTTCTCGAGACCGCCTAGCGTCCGCAGCCGCTCGGGCACGGGGGTGATCCCCCAGCTCGGCGTCCGCTCCTGATTCATCGGCCTCCCTTCGCCGGCATGACCCGGATCAGGTTCGACGGGTGTGATCTCAGCCGCGCGGCGCGCGGCACCCCGGTCGTCCGAGTGTACGGACCGAGCGTCCGGGAAGGACGCGCTTCGTGGCCGAGCTGCTCACCAACCCGCGCGAGCTCCTTGCGGCACGCCTGCGCCAGATGCTCTGGATCGAGCTGCAGCTGTCCGAGGACGTGCTGCCGCAGCTGCGCGAGCAGGCGCATGCCCCCGACCTGCAGTGGGCCTTCGAGCGACACATCCTCGAGACCGAGGGTCACGTCGAGGCTGTGCGCGAAGTCCTGCGTGACCTCGAGGCGCCCGCGGACCCGGAGGAGAGCCCGGCGTTCGAGGGGCTGGTCGCCGAGCACGAGCAGCTCGTGAAGCAGGTCTTCGAGGACGGACACCTGCTGAGCGACCTCGCGCACGCGCAAGCGGCGCTGGCGACCGAGCACCTGGAGATGGCTGGCTACCAGTCGCTCGCGAGCCTGGCCGAGACGCTGGGCGAGGAGACGATCGGGATCCGGCTGCGCGAGCTGATGGAGCAGGAGGAGCTTGCGCTCGAGCAGGTCGAGCGGGCGACGGCGAAGTTGCTTGCGGAGAAGGTCGAGAGCGAGCGGCTCTAGCGGCGGGCTTGCTCCGGCGCGATCCCGTCCCGCAGCCAGCGGGCGTCCTCGGCGATCTGCTCCTCGGGATCGTCGCCGAGGTGTCCCGCGGAAGTCTCGACCGCCACGATGCACCCCGGCACGTTCGCCGCGAGCCACTCGCCGTGCGCGGGCGGCACGAGGACGTCGGTGAGGCCGTAGCGGATCAGCACCGGGACGGCGACAGCCCCGACGTCGAAGCCCCACGGCTTCAGGAAGGCCAGGTCGTCGTCGACCCAGCCTCCGACACCGTTGGCCGCCTGCTCCGTCGTCGACTCGCGGATGAGCTGGATGACCTCCGGCCGGGCCAGCTGGGCCCGGTCCGACTCGCTCAAATCGAACTCGTCCAGGATGGTGGACGGATCGACCGCCACGCGCTCTTCGCCTTGCCGCTGTAGGTCCTCGAGGTACGGCGTGAGCACCTCCTCGCCCGCAATGGCCTGCCGCTCCTCCTTGACGTTCTCCTCGTCCATGCCGGCGAACCACTCGTCCTCCTCCAGACCGGGAGGGCCGAACGGGGCGACGCCGACGGCGCACACCGCGCGCACGACTCGGTCGGAGAGGAGCGCAGCACACGCGAGGACGTGAGGGCCGCCGCCCGAGCCTCCCGTCACCCCGAACCGGTCGAGGCCGAGCTCGTCGGCGAGCGCCGCCACGTCGGCCGCCTCGTCCACCACCGAGCGGCCGTGGTGGCGATCCGACCTCCCGTAGCCGGCGCGGTCGTGCGTGATGAAGTGGACGCCGAGCCGCGCGTAGACCTCCTCGTTCGGCCAGCGGTTGAAGCGGCAACCCGGCGTGCCGTGGAGGCTGAGGATGGGGAAGCCGTCGGGATCGCCCCACGTCGCATACGCGAGGGTGCGTCCGTCGGGAGTCTCGAGGGTGCGCAGCCGGTCTCCCATCCGGCCGAGCATACGCTGCCCCGGCTACGGGTTGGCACGCGACTGACGCCACGGCCAGCCGAGCAGCACGAGCCCTGCAACGACACACAGAGCTCCCATGACGGCCCAGAAGGTGCTACCGGTCATCGA
>JAICZB010000109.1 GCA_025933895.1 Thermoleophilia bacterium | reverse complement strand
GCCGCGCCCGATCGCGAGGATTCGGCCCTCCTGATCGCACGTGACCAGGCCCGTCGTCGGCGCGGGGTAGTAGTCGTCCATCAGCTCGAAGAGGAAGCCGAAGCCGCAGTGGTGGCAGGCGACGGCCTCGTCGAACATGCCCTCCTTGCGGTCGATGTCGATCGAGCGCTCCTTGCAGTTCGGGCAGATGAAGTTCGGCACGGCGTCAGGGTATCCCGGTCAGAACCAGCGTTTGCGGCGGAACCACCACAGCTGCAACGCCGTCGTGACGACGATCACTCCCCAGACGTAGAGGTAGCCCAGGTGCCAGCGGAGCTCGGGGATGTCGACGAAGTTCTGGCCGTAGAGGCCGACGATGAACGTCGGGAGAAGGAGGAGCGCCGCGATCACCGTCAGCCGCTTCATCACCTCGTTCTGGTCGTTCGCGATCTTGGCCTGGCTGTAGTCGCGAACGCCCGCGAGCAGGTCGCGCGCGAGGTCGAGCCCGTCGGAGGCCCGCAGGAACTTGTCGTACGCGGCGTTGAAGGCGATCTCGACCTCGTGGGGGAAGACCTCGGGCCCGTGTTCGACCTCCACCGTGTTGTCGATCACACGCCGGACGGCGTCTCGCATCGGCGTCAGGGTCCGGCGGATGTGGAGGAGGTCGTGACGAAGTGAGCCGATGCGCGCCCGTGTCTTGTCTGCGGGGTTGGCCTCGACCTGGTCCTCCAGCTCGTCGATCTCCTCGTCGAGGTCGTCGACGAGCGTGAGGTAACGCTCGGCGATCTCGTCGATCAGGCGATAGGCCATCATCCCGGCCGAGTCGTCGGGCTTGACGCCCTTCTTCACGATCTCGACGTCGCAGGCGGCGTGCTCCGACGGCGGGGTCTTGCGCACGGTGAGGAGCGTGTCGTGCGTGAGCACGACGTCGATCTCCTGGTAGTAGACGAGGTCTTCCTCCCGTCTGGCGACCGCGACGAGGAAGACCCCGAAGACGTAGTCGCCGTGACCGACGAGGGTCGGCCGCGGCTCGTCCTCGTGCCGCGGCGGCGCGAGGAGCTGCGCGATCGCCGTCTCCTCCAGCTCGCGCGGCGCCTTCGCGCGCACCTCGTCGAGGTTTGGGTCGACCAGGTCGATCCAGGTTGCGACCATCGCGGCGCGGATTCGCCGCGGCGTGGCCTACACCTTTGTGGGCTCGGCCTCGGGTCGCGGCGCGGTCAGGGCGGTTCCGGCGTGTCCCTCGTCCGCCGCGAGGAACCGCTCCGCGTCGAGCGCCGCCATACAGCCGCTGCCTGCGGCGGTGACCGCCTGGCGGTAGACGTGGTCCTGGACGTCGCCGGCCGCGAACACGCCCGCGATGTTGGTCTCGGTCGTGCCCGGCTTCGTCACGAGATAGCCGTTCGCGTCGTGGTCGAGCTGGTCGACGAAGAGGTTCGTGTTCGGGTCGTGACCGATGGCGACGAACAGCGCGCCCGCCTCGACCTCCTCTGTCTCGTCCGTCTCGGTGTTGCGCAGCCGGAGCCCGCTGATGGAGTCCTCTCCGAGCACCTCCTCGACGGCGAACGGCGTCTTGAACTCGATCTTCTCGTTGTCGCGTGCCCGGTCGACCATGATCTGCGAGGCACGGAACTCGTCCCGGCGGTGGACGAGCGTGACCTTGTAGCCGAACCGCGTGAGGAACAGGGCTTCCTCGAACGCGGAGTCGCCGCCGCCGACGACGAAGATGTGCTTGTCGCGGAAGAACGCGCCGTCGCAGGTCGCGCACGCCGACACGCCGCGTCCCTTCAGACGCTCCTCGGACTCGAGCCCGAGCCAGCGGGCGCTCGCGCCGGTGGCCACGATCACCGACCGGGCGCGGTACTCCTCGCCCTCGACCCAGACCCGGAACGGTCGCTCGGAGAAGTCCACCCGCGTCACGTCGTCGGTGACGAACTCGGTCCCGAAGCGCTCCGCCTGGCGGCGGAACTCCGCCATCATCTCGGGCCCCATGACCCCGTCGGGATAGCCCGGGTAGTTCTCCACGTCGCTCGTGATCATGAGCTGGCCACCCCAGCTGAAGCCTTCGATCACGAGCGGTTGCAGGTTCGCGCGCGCAGCGTAGAGCGCCGCGGTGTATCCCGCGGGCCCACCGCCGATCACGATCACATCACGTACGTCGCTCATCGGTTCCTCTCTCGCAAAACTTGTCCGTTGTATTAAACGATCCAGGCCGGACTGACGTTCCCGGACCTGCCGCCGGCAGGAGGTATAAGAATCGGCGGCGCGGGGAGGTGGGCGACGTGGCCGGAACGATGACGTGGGAGCAGCTGCGCGAGCTCGCGGCCTTCCGGGCGAGACACGGTTGTGCGGTGAGTCTCTATGTCGGGCTCGATCCGAGCACTGTGCCGACCGCAGGAGATCTCGCGTCGCATACACGGTCGCTGCTCGCGCACGCGGAGCGGCAGCTCGACGAGCAGCGCGCGGCGCTTTCGCACGACGAGCGGAAGGCGCTTGCGCGCGATCTCGAGCGGATCGGATCCTGGTTCGACGAGGAGTTCAACCGCGACGGGGTCCGCGGCGTCGCGCTGTTCTCGGCAGGGCTCGACGATCTGTTCCTGCCGCTCATGCTGCCGTGGACGGTCCGGGACGAGGCCCGCATCGCGAAGCAGCTGTACCTCGCGCCGCTCGTACGCCTCGTCGGGAGCGGCGACGGCGCGCTCGTCGCCTACGTGGGACGGGAGCGCGGCGACGTCTACCGGCTCCGCGCCGGCCAGCTGACCCCGCTCGCCGACGAGACGGCGGACGTGCCCGGTCGCCATGACCAGGGTGGCTGGTCGCAGGCGCGCTACGAGCGCCATATCGAGACGATCGTGGACCGGCATCTGCGCGACGTGGCCGACGCGCTCGACCGCTGCGTCCGCCGGCTGCGGGGAGTGCGTGTCGTACTCGCCGGGCCGGAGGAGACCCGGTCAGGCTTCGAGAGCCTGCTCTCGCCGGAGACGCGCCGGGCGCTCGTCGGCTGGGTTGCGGCCGAGGCACACGTCGATGCCCCGCGACTGCTCGAGGCAGCCCGTCCGATGCTCGACGAGTGGCGCGCCGGCAGAGAGGAGGAGCTGCTCGGACGCTGGCGGGAGGAGGCTGCCCGGAACGGGCGCGCCGCCGCCGGCTGGGAGGAGACGCTGCAGGCTGCGTCCGACGGTCGCGTCGAGCTCCTGCTCGTGCAGGACGGCGCCGACCGGCCCGCCTTCGTCTGTCCGGCGTGCGGCCGCGCGCAGGCGACCGACGGAAGCTGCCCACTCGACGGGACGACGCTCCAGTCGGCCGACACCGGGCTCGATCTCGCCGTCCACCAGACGCTGACCCACGGCGGGACGGTCGAGGTGATCGGTGAGGAGCACCGCGACCTCGAGCCGGTCGGCGGCGTCGCGGCGCTGTTGCGGTTCTAGGCGGCGTCGGGTTCTAGGCGGCGTCGGCCGTCGTGTCGCCGGCGGCGAGCTCCGGCGCGGTCACCGGCCGCGTCGTTCGCTCGATGCCTCCGAGTTCCGCAAGTTCTGCCGCGGGTGAGACTCCGTGGTCGCGGAACTTCCGAGCGCTCGGGAGAACGCGCGTCTCCAGTGATCCAACTGCCTCGTTGTAGGAGCGGACCGCCGTGTCGAGGCCTCGGCCGACCTTTGCGAAATGCTCGGTCAGTGTCGCGAGCCGTCCGTACAGCTCGCGTCCGAGGTCGCTGATCGCCTTTGCCGACTCGGCGATCGTCTCCTGTCGCCACCCGTAGGCGACCGCCCGCAGGAGAGCGATCAGCGTGGTGGGCGTAGCGAGGATCACCTGCTGGTTCACGCCTTCCTCGATCAACGACGGATCCTGTTCGAGCGCTGCGCTCAGGAAGGTCTCGCCCGGGATGAACAGCACGACGAACTCCGGCGCGGCGTCGAATTGCGCCCAGTAGCTCTTTCCGGACAACTTCACGATGTGATCTCGGACCTGACGGGCGTGGTCACGGAGCTTCGCCACGCGCTCGTCGTCGTCACGAGCCGAGAGGGACTCGAGGTACGCCTGACCGGCGAACTTCGCGTCGACGACTACGGTCTTCGCGCCCGGGAGCTTGACGACGAGGTCGGGACGGAGGCGGCTGTCCTCGGTCGGCACATGCGCCTGCGTCTCGAAGTCGCAGTGCTCGAGCATCCCCGCCATCTCGACCACTCGCCTGAGCTGGATCTCGCCCCAGCGCCCGCGGACGTTGGGCCGGTCGCGTAGGGCGCTCACGAGGTTCCCCGTCTCGCTACGAAGCTCGCTTTGGGTCTCGGCGAGCTGGCGGACCTGGACGCTCAACTCCGAGTACGCGCGAGTGCGCGCGACCTCGAGTTGCTGGAGCTTCCCGTCGACCTTCTGGAGGGACTCGGCAATCGGCGTCACCAGATGCTCGACCGCCTGCTTGCGCTGCTCCATCTCCTGCGTCGTCCGCTGCTGAAGCTGCTCGAGCTGCGACTTGGCGAGGGTCAGAAACGACTGGTTGTTCGTCGCGAGAGCATCCGCGGCGAGCGCCTTGAGCGTGGAGCCGAACGATGCGCGAGCCTCCTCGAATGCGGCCGCCCGGCTTGCGAACTGGGCTCGCAGCACGAGCCAGGCAGCCGTTGCGCCGAGGACGAGACCGATGACGAGTCCGACGATCATTTGGGGCGCAGAACCGTAGAGATCGCGTCGGACGGACCCGGGAACCACGAAAAACGCCGGCCCCGACGAACCCGTAAGTCCCTCGGAACCGGCTCGCAGAGCCTATGCGCGAGCCGCTCGAACGGTCAAGCCGGAAAGGCGCGCTCTTTGCGCACTTCCGGCGGAGGTCTGCGGCGCTACGAGCTCGCGAGCGCGCCGTCGAGCGCCTGCTCGGTCTCCTGCAGGGTCGGCTCCTGGCCCGGGGTCCCGACAGCGCTGAGCTTGCCGCCGGTCGGGCCCACGAGCACCGACGGCGTGCCGACGAGGCTCAGCTTGGTCGCGAGCTTGTCGACCCGGTCCGCGATCTGCTGGGGCGCGGAGCTGTTCGTGTCCGCGCGCCACTGCTCCAGGTTGAGGCCGTTCACGCTTGCGGCGATGCTCGCCATCATCCGGCCGTCCAGCCAGCCGGTGTTCTCCGTCCGCTGGTTGTCGTAGAGAACCTTCGCGTACTCGAATCCCTTGCTCTGGAAGGTGGCGGCGATGAGGCCGAGGCGGCCGCTGAACGACTGCGACCCCTTGCCGCCGATGAACGCCCACGGCCGCAGCTGCAGCTGCACCTTCCCCGTTCGGATGTACTTCTGGACGATCGTCGGCAGCTTGGTCGTCTCGTAGTCCTGGCAGAACGGGCACTGGACGTCGATGAACATCTCCATCTCGACCTTGGCGCTCGGACTGCCGAGCATGAGCCCCTTCTGCGGGATGCCCTTGAAGAGGTCGTTCGCCTCGGTCGCGCCCTGGAGCGCGCTCGGCGAGGTCGCGCTTCCGGTCGTACCCAGCCCTTGCACGTCGCTCGCGGAGACCGTCCCACCGCCGCCGCTGCCACTGCCCTTGGTGAGCACCACGCCGAGCACGATCGCGATCAACGCGAGCGCGACGACGACGCCTGCGATAGCGAGCGCGCGCGGCGACGCCTGCCGCGTGCGAGCTCCGCCGACGCCTTTCGAGCGCACGGGCGGAGGCGCGGTGGCGGCCGCCGTACGCCTCTGCTGTCTGGCCCTCTTCCCGCTAGGCATGGGCGGGAAGGGTAGCCGCTTCGTCTTCCGTCTCGTCCGCTCCGGTGGATGCGAGGACCAAGAATCCGATGAGAAGCAGGAAGGCCGTGAGCGCGAGAGTCGGGATCGTGAGATAGCCGAAATCCTCTCTCGCGATCCAATTCGTGGAGCAACCCCCACCTGAAAGAAGGCACGCCTTCGGCTCCGTGATCACCCCGCGCTCGATCAGCATGTGGTAGATCGAGGTGCCGGCCCCGACGACCGGGAGCGGGATCAGATAGCGCGCCCCGCGGTTGTCCCCGCGCGCGGCCAGGAAGAGCGTGAGGATCGAGAGCGGGTACATGAGCACCCGCTGGAACCAGCAGAACTCACACGGGATGGCGCCGGTGACCTGCGAGAAGAAGAGACTCCCTCCGGTCGCGACGGACGCGACGACGAAGGCGCCCCACAACTCGTAGCCCCAGAGCAGGTTGCGGACGGCGTGGAGCGGCGACCGGACCCCGGCGAGCGCGAGCGCACTCACGACGAGCGCCAGCCCGATCAGCACCTGGCCGACGACGCCGAGCACGGAGAGCGCGACGACCACGTCGTGGTTGATCCCCGTGTCGTGCGGCATCGGGCCGCAGGGTATCGGTCGCCGCGGTGGGCGTTACGCTGACCGCGCCGGGGTGGCGGAACTGGTCAGACGCGCCCGACTTAAAATCGGGTGGCCCTCGGGCCGTGCGGGTTCGAGTCCCGCCCCCGGCATCGCTCGATCACCGGCTCGGCGCGTCGTGCCGCAGCGACGTCGCTACACGATCGTCAAGCGTCTTCGTGCGGTGCGCGACAGTGACCGGTTCGCGACGCCTGCGGAGGATCCATGCGCAAGGATCCGGGAGACCGTCCCCGACGAGGGGCGCCGAGTCCGCGGCGTCCGAGCCGCGGTCGGCTCCGCTTCGTCCGGCGGAAGGGAGAGAGTCTCCGGCGGAACCGCCAGTGAGCGGCTGTCGCCGCAATACCTGATGATCGCCGCGCCCTCGCTGATGCGGACGAACCTGGCACGGCGTCCTTCATGGATCACGGCCTGGTCCGGTTGAAAGACGCCGGCCGGCCCGAATTTCAGCTGCAGGAGCTTCGCGCCGGCGATCGTGTCCATTCCGAGCGAGTACATGCGCGCAAGGTTCGGCGGGGCGCTCGCTCGTCCTTCTAGCCGAGTCCGCAGAATCGATCGGACACGAGCCGGTGAACGGGAGGGCCGCGCCGAGATGTCGAGCGGGCCGCCCTGACCTACTGGCCGCAGAGGGACTCGCCGTCGATGACACGGCCCCTCCGCCCGTAAGTGTCCGCGCTGCCGCGCTCTCGATTGCGAGACCTGCCGCTAATCAGCCCCAGACATCTGGGCTGTTCACGTTGCTGAACGATAGAACCGGGATACCGGTGCGTGGCCCGGAATCGCGTCGAGATGGTCGACCTGCAGCCTCGCCGGCCGCCTGTCACCATGAGCGGATGCGGCTGGACGAAGAGAAGGTCGAAGCGCTCCGGAGTTGGGGCGAGAGGCTGCGGCAGTCCGGTGGCGAGGAGTCCGCCGCCGTCGGTCGCGCGATCCTGATGCTCGTCGAGGAGATCGATCGGTTGCACATCGAGCTCTGGCACGCGCGCATGCACCCGGCCCGGGCAGAACCTGCCTCGACCGACGGACAGGAGCAGGTTGCGTCGAGCCTGCACGCACGGCTACAGCGGATGCTCGGCCGTGACGCAGCCGCGGAGCCCGTGGAACAGCCGGGATCGGACACGGAGCCGGCCACGAGCGCATCGGCACAGGCCTGGATCGCTGCACTGCGGCGTCAGAAGTAGTCTCGCCCCAGGAATCGCTCAACCATGCGGGATCCTGGGCGTCGGCGGGCTTCTCCGGGCTCGGCGGCTTGAATCCAGGGCGTGAACTGCCGATGAGGGCGGTGTGGGCTCCCCGCCGACTCGTCGCGGCGTCGTCGAGGCGACGCCCAGCTTTGCGGCCACGCTGCTCTCGGAGCGGCCAGCGTCGGGCGGCCGCGTCCTC
>JAICZB010000039.1 GCA_025933895.1 Thermoleophilia bacterium | reverse complement strand
GGAGCGGGAGGTCGTCGCCGAGTATCTCGCCGCTCACGAGATCGTCGAGGCCGCCGAGCGCGACTCCGACGAGCTCTCGCCGGGAGACGTCGCGGCCGCGATCAACGGCTACCGCGCCGTCTTCGACCATCTCGTCACCACACGCGCCGCCTCCGACGGCGAAGTCGAGGCCGCGGAAGCCGAAGAGGCCTGACTCCGCGGTTACGCTGCTGCCGATGGACGCGCCGCCTTACTCGGCCGCCGCGGTCGACGTCCTCCGGCTGCCGGCCGGCGCGACGGAGCGCGACCAGGTCGCCGTCGAGGAGCCGCTCGAGATCCGGATCGGCGGACGGCCGGTCGCCGTCACGATGCGGACGCCCGGGCACGACGAGGAGCTCGCGCTCGGGTTCTGTCTCTCCGAGGGACTGCGGCCGCGTGAGGCGCGGCTGCCCGACGATCTCGCCGCGAACGCGGTCGAGGTCGACGTGCCGGGCTTCGACCCGGAGCGGCTGCAGCGCAGCTTCTACACCTCGTCCTCGTGCGGCGTCTGCGGGAAAGGAGCGCTCGAGGCGGTGGAGGTCGAGGCGCCGCGCGTCGAGTCCGACCTGCGGTTGCATCCGGCGCTCGTCGCCTCGCTGCCCGAGCGGCTGCGCGACGCGCAGGCGGCGTTCGCCGCGACCGGCGGCCTGCACGCGACCGGACTCTTTACGGCGGCCGGCGACCCGTTGTGCGTGCGCGAGGACGTCGGCCGGCACAACGCGCTGGACAAGGTCGCCGGCTGGGCGTTCCGCGCAGATTTGCTTCCGCTCGGGAACCATGTGCTCTGCGTGAGCGGCAGGCTCTCGTTCGAGCTCGTCCAGAAGGCAGCGGTCGCCGGCTGTCCGGTCCTCGTCGCGGTCGGCGCTCCTTCGAGCCTCGCCGTCGACCTGGCGGCGGACCGAGGAATCACGCTCTGCGGCTTCGTCCGCGATGGCTCGATCAACGTCTACACGGAGCCGTGGCGGATCGGCCGCTGACGGGCATCCTGCTCGTCGGCGGCGGGAGCACCCGCTTCGGATCGCCGAAAGCGCTTGCACGGTTCGAGGGGGAGACGCTCGCAGAGCGGGCGTGGCGGTTGCTCGACGACGCCTGCGAGGAGCGGATCGCCGTCGGTCGCTGCAACGGTCTCCCGTTCCCGTCGCTTGCAGACGAGGGGACGGGCCCTGTCGCGGCGATCGTCGCCGGCTTGCGCCAGGCAACGCGCGACGTCGCGGTGGTCGTCCCCGTCGACATGCCGCTCCTGACCGTCGACACGCTCCGGCTGCTCGCAGGGGCCTGCCGCGACGCAGCCGTGGGACCGGCCGGCCCTCTCCCCTGCGCCGTCGCCCGGCGCACGCTGTCCGTGTTCGAGGCCGGCGAGCGCCGCCTTCGCACGGTTCTCGACGGGCTCGACACCGCGCGGGTCGAGCTCGCGGAGGGGTTGCTCGCGAACGTGAACACGAGATCCGATCTGGATAGGCTCGCCCGGTGAGCGGGACCTTCCGGGTCGGCGGGGACGCCTACGACGACTTCATGGGCCGGTACTCGACGCGCCTCGCGCCGCTGTTCGCGGACTTTGCCGGC
This sequence comes from Thermoleophilia bacterium, assembly GCA_025933895.1. GTDB lineage: Bacteria > Actinomycetota > Thermoleophilia > Gaiellales > Gaiellaceae > Palsa-739. The sequence continues at coordinate 11,574 of JAICZB010000039.1, read as the reverse complement.
GTGAACCCGGGTGCGCGCGTGCTCGACGTCGGCGCGGGCACCGGCGCCCTCTCCGCGGAGCTGCTTACCCGCGGTGCCTCGGTCGCGGCGGCGGAGCCGTCGCCGCAGTTCGTCACCGTGTTGCGGGAGCGCTTCCCGGACCTCGACGTGCACGAGGCCGCGGCGGAGTCCCTGCCGTTCGACGCAGGTGAGTTCGACGTGGCCCTCGCACAGCTGGTCGTCGCCTTCATGTCGGACGCGCCGGCCGCGGTCGCCGAGATGGCGCGGGTCGCCCGCCGTGTCGCGATCTGCATGTGGGGCGTCGCGGAGGTCGACATGTTCGCCGCCATCGACCGGACGGCGGAATTGGTCGGCGCTTCGCGGGCCGGCGAGCCGCGCCGCTACAGGACGCCGGAGGAGATCCACGACCTGCTCGCGCCGCTCGGCGTGGTCGAGTCGGCCGAGCTGGACGTGAGCGCCGGCTACCGGGACTTCGACGAGTTCTGGCGGGCCATGGACCGCGGCGTCGGCCCGGCCGGCCACTGGGTCGCGTCGCTCGACCCGGACGCGCGCGAGCGCGCGCACGAGGAGCTGTTCCGCCAGCTCGGCAGCCCGGAGGGGCCGTTCGGGCTCGGCGCGCGCGCCTTCGCGGCGGCCGTTACGCCCGCGTGAGCACCGAGGAGCGCTCGGCTCCGGTGCCGACGAGCGTCACCTCGACGTCGAGCTCGGACTCGACGAACTCGACGTAGGCGCGCGCCGCATCCGGCAGCCCGGCGACGGACGAGCAGCCGTCGAGCGGCTCGTTCCAGCCCTCGAGCACCTCGTAGACGGGCTTCGCTGCGTGGAAGTCGCTCTGGTGCGCGGGGAAGTCGTGCGTCTCCGACCTGTCGCGCGTGCGGTAGCGGACACACACCGGCAGCGCGGAGAAGTGGGAGAGGACGTCGAGCTTGGTGAGGGCGAGCCGGTCGATCCCGTTCACGCGCACGGCGTAGCGGAGCGCGACGAGGTCGAGCCAGCCGCAGCGGCGCTCCCGACCGGTGACCGTCCCGTACTCGCCGCCGAGCTCCCGCAGGCGCTCCTGGTCGGGCCCTTCGATCTCGGAGGGGAACGGCCCCTGGCCGACCCGCGTGACGTAGGACTTGGCGACGCCGATCACGCTGTCGATTCGCGAGGGGCCTATCCCGATGCCGACCCCGGCGCCGGCGGCGACCGTCGGCGACGACGTGACGAACGGATACGTGCCGTGGTCGAGGTCGAGGAGCGTGCCGTGGGCGCCGTCGAACAGGATTCGCCTCCCCTCGCGGAGGGCGCCGTCGACGAGCAGCGACGTGTCCGCGATCATCGGCCGCAGCCGCGTGGCGTATCCCTCGTACTGCTCGACCAGCCCCTCGAGCTCGATCGGCCGCTCACCGTACACGCGCTCGAGCCATAGGTTCTTCTCGGTGAGCGCGACCTCGATCTTCTGGCGCAGGATCTTCGGGTCGAGGATGTCCTGGACGCGGATCCCGAGCCGCATCGCCTTGTCGGCGTAGCACGGGCCGATGCCGCGCTTCGTCGTGCCGATCGCGAGCTTGCCGAGCCGCCGTTCGCTCGCCCGGTCGATCGCCAGGTGCCACGGCATGACCAGGTGCGCGTTGCCGGAAAGGCGGACGAGGCCGGTCTCGATGCCGCGCGAAGCGAGACCGTCGAGCTCCTCGATCAGCACGGGCGGGTCGACGACGCAGCCCGCGCCGATCACGCATTCCTTGCCCTGGAGGATCCCCGAGGGGATGTGCTTCAGCTTGTAGGTCTCGCCGTCGGCCACGATGGTGTGGCCTGCGTTCGGGCCGCCGTTGTAGCGGCACACGAGGTCGGAGTCCCGGGCGAGCAGGTCGACGATCTTGCCTTTCCCCTCGTCGCCCCACTGCGCGCCCACGATGACGGTGGCGGGCACGGCGGTGAAGTATGCCGTCGGCGGCAGCCGGCCTACGCGGCTACGCGCTCGCGGTAGTCGGTGCGGGCGTCCACGTGGACCTCGCGGGTCAGGCGGCGTAGGCGGCTCGCGGTCGGGCCGCCGACCCGGCCGGCCAGCTCTCGCCAGTCGTGGTTCGTCGTCACCATCATGAGCCGCCGCTGCTGCTCTCGCTGGTTGACGAGGTTGTAGATGCGGTCGCGAGCCCAGCTCGACCAGTCCTCGGCGCCGAGGTCGTCGAGGACGACGAGCTCATATCCGCTCGGGTTCGGGGGCGGCTCGCCGTCGCCGTAGCTCTCGCGCAGCGCGTTGAGCCACCCGGGGACGTTGAGGAAGAGCGCCGTCGGCCTGGGCTTGCGATCGCTCCAGACGACCTCGCGCAGGATCGCCACGGCCAGATGCGTCTTCCCTGCTCCCGGATTGCCGCGGAGGAGGAGTCCCTGGCGCAGGTCGGTCCCGGCGCGGAACTCCTTCGTCCACTGCCTGCAGACGGCAAGTGCATTGCGGGTGTCCGGCACCGGCTCGAAGCTCTCGAACGTGCAGTCGTCGTACGCTGAGGGAACTCGAACGCGACTCCAACGCGCGTTGGCCTGCCGATCATCGGCATTCACCCTCTCTCGCTCGCGGCAGAACCGGCAATAGCGCTCGGCCGGGAACGTCTGGCCGAGGAGGACGACCTGCTCGGTCTCGAACTCGCGCCCGCAGCCGAGGCAGCGGGCGGCGAGGCTATTGCTGCTGGAGGCTGGCGAACTTGGCATAGCGGCTGATGAAGGCGACGTTGAAGTTGCCGATCGGTCCGTTGCGGTGCTTGGCGACGATCACCTCGGCGATGCCCTTCTTCGAGTCGTCGGCGTCGTCGCGGTCGTAGTACTCCTCGCGGTAGAGGAACATGACGAGGTCGGCGTCCTGCTCGATCGAGCCGGACTCGCGCAGGTCGGAGAGCATCGGGCGCTTGTCGTGCCGCTGCTCGGGGGAGCGGTTGAGCTGGGACAGCGCGACGACGGGGAGGTCGAGATCCTTGGCGATCTCCTTCAGTCCGCGCGAGATCGAGGAGACCTCCTGCAGGCGGCTCTCGTCGCGCGACCCCGTGGTCATCAGCTGGAGGTAGTCGACGACGACGAGGCCGAGGTTCGGCTCGCGCCGTTTCAGCGTCTGGGCGCGGGCGCGGAGCTCGAGGAGGCTCAGCGCCGGCGTGTCGTCTACGTAGAGCGGCGCGGACTCGAGCTGGCCGCACGCCTGCGCGAGCCGCGGCCAGTCGTCCTTCGAGAGCTTCCCGGTGCGGATGTGGTGGGCGTCGACCTTGCCGCGCGAGCAGATCAGCCGCTGCGCGACCTCCTGCCGCGACATCTCGAGGCTGAAGAAGGCGCACGGCGTCTGCAGGTCGACGGAGACGTGGTTCGCGATCTCGAGGGCGAAGGCGCTCTTTCCCATCGACGGGCGCGCCGCGATGATGACGAGGTTCGCGGGCTGGAGGCCGGCGGTGATCCGGTCGAGATCCTTGAAGCCGCTCGCGAGCCCTGTGACCTCGGCGCCGGACTCGTAGAGGTGGCTGATCCGCTGGAACGTCTCGACGAGCGTGTCCTTGAAGAGGACGAGCTCGCCCTCGGCGCGCCGCTCGCCGAGCTCGAAGACGAGCTGCTCGGCGCGCGCGACGAGCTCCGTCGGCTCGCCCTCCCGGTCCCAGCCGAGCTGCGCGATCTGGCCGCCGGCGAGGATGAGCCCGCGGAGTGTCGCCGTCTCGCGGACGATCTCCGCGTAGTGGCGGGCGTTGGCGGTCGCGGGTACGAGCCGGGCCAGCTCGTGGAGGCGGACGCGGCCGCCGATCGTCTCGAGCTCGCCGCGTTGCTCGAGCTCGTTCGTGAGCGTGATCGCGTCGACCGGCTCGTTCTTGCCGTAGAGCTGGAGCGCGGCGCGGTAGATCTTCGCGTGGGATTCGCGGTAGAAGTCGCTCGCGTCGAGGATCTCCGTGACGGCGGCGATGGCGTTCGGCGAGATCATCATCGCGCCCAGGACCGACTCCTCGGCTTCCAGGTTCTGTGGTGGGACGGCGCCGGGGACGGAGGCGGGCGCCGGGACAGGGGCGAGCGACATGCGTGTCGATTCCAGCACGTCCTCCGCCGGCTTTCCAGCTGTGGGAATGTCCCTTGTGAACAGGTCGTTTTCGGCCATTTGCAGGAGAAACGGGCATGATTGCAGGCGCGCCGGACGGCGCCTTGGGGACGGATTCGTGCGCTCTTAGCGGCAAGTTCCTGCGCAGATCCACAGGCCGTGGACAGCGTGTGAACGTCGCTTTACGGTCGCAGGGTGGACGCGTGGTACGCCGCGCCCCTCGGCTCGCAGACGCGCTTCCGCAGCTCCTCGGCTGTCTGTACTACTCGTCCGCGAGAGCGGCGTCCGCGTCGGCCCGCCACTCGGGCTCCGCCTCGGACTCGGCTTCCGCCTCGTCGGTCGGCTCGCCCTCCGCCGCGTCCGCCTCCGCTGCCTCGGCCTCTGCAGCTTCGGCGGCGTCGACCTCGGCGAAGATCTCCTCGAGCTCGGCGGCAGGCTCGGGAGCGGCGGCCTCGGCCTCCTGCTCGGCGCGCTCGGCGGCCTCCATCTGCGCGAGCTCGTCCTCGGACGGCAGCTCACCGCCCTCGGGGATCACCTCGGTCTTGACCTCGACGTGCACGTCCTCGAACAGGCCGATCGGAACCTCGTAGCGGCCGATGCGCTTGATCGGGTCGGTCTCGATCTTGCGGCGGTCGACGCGGATCTTCTTCGTGCTCCAGATCTCGTCGGCGATGTCGGTCGGCGTGACCGAGCCGAAGAGGGAGCCGGTCGGGCCCGCCTTGACCTCGAATCGCAGCACCGTCTTCGAGAGCGCCTCCGCGATCTCGTTTGCCTGCTCGGCGGTCTTCGCCTCGCTGCGCGCACGCAGCGAGTCCCGCTTCTGCAGCTCGGCGACGCGCGACGCCGTTGCCTCCTCGGCGAGGCGCCGCGGCAGGAGGAAGTTGCGGGCGTAGCCGCGCGCGACCGAGACGACGTCGCCGCGGAGGCCGACATGCTCGACGTCCGAGAGGAGAATCACCTCCACGTCAGCGGTCTCCCCGGTCACCGCGGTCGCGCCGGCCGCCGCGCTCGCGATCCTCCGAGCCCTCGGCGACGTACGGCAGCAGCGCCATCTCGCGCGCCCGCTTGACCGCGGTCGCCACCTGAACCTGGTGCCGGCGGCAGGCGCCGGTGATCCGGCGGCTGCGGATCTTCCCCTTCTCGGAGATGTAGCGGCGCAGCTGGTTGACGTTCTTGTAGTCGATCTCCGCGATCTTCTCCTTGCAGAAGAAGCAGTTGCGGCGCTTGATCTGCCCCGCGGGCCCGCCCGGCCTCCTCCGCTGTTGCTGCTGATTCTTTTCTCTGGCCACGGGTCTCCTAGAAGGGGATGTCGTCGTCGGCCGCCGCCGGGAAGTCGGCGGTCTCCTGCTGCGCGGCGCCCGCGGGCACGAACTGGTTGCCGCCGGCGTCGCCGTCACCGCGGCTGCCGAGGAACTGCACGCTCTCGGCGATGATCTGCACGGCCTGCCGCTTGCCCGAGCCGTCGGTCGCGTCCCACTCGCGCCAGTCGAGCCGGCCGTCGATGCCCACCGGCCGTCCCTTGGACAGGTACTGCGTGCAACTCTCGGCCTGGTTCCCGAAGACGGAGACGTCGAAGTAGTTCGGCTTGTCGACCCAGTTGCCCGATTCGTCGCGCCGGCGGCTGTTCACGGCGACTCGCAGGCTGCAAACCGGCGTACCGCCGGGCGTGTGCCGCAACTCGGGGTCCTTCGTCAGGTTGCCTACGAGAACGACGCGGTTGATGTTCGCCATGTTCTTACTCCTCCTCCTCGCCGGGCTGCTCTTCCGTGCCAGCGTACTCCGGCTCCGCGTCCTCCGAAACGGTCGTTTCGGACGATTCGAGCTCTGGTTCCGGCGACGGCGCGGCTGCGGGCTCGGCGACCGGGGCAGGAGCGGGAGCCGCTGCCTCGTCGCGCGGCGCGCTCGTGCGGGAGCCGGCGATGTGGCGCGTGGCCATGTGGCGCAGCACGGCGTCCTCGATCTTGAGGACGCGGGAGATCTCGTCGAGCGTCGCCGCCTCCGCGTCGAAGACGACGAGGTGATACACGCCCTCCTCCTTGTGCGCGATCGGATAGGCGAGGCGCCGCCGACCCCAGGCGTCGTGGCTGTGCCACGCGCCGCCGCCCTTCTCGACGAGCTCGCGCGCACGGGCGACGATGTCCTCCTGGCGCGCCTCGGCCTGCTCGGGGTCCAGCATCAGCAAGATCTCGTAAGTCGTCACGTCCCGAGGTCCTCCCTTCTTCCCATGGTCTCGATGTCGGCCCCGACTGCCGGCGCCGCTCGGGACAGAACGGCACGATGACGGGGCAGGAAGCGGCGGTCACTGTAGCATCGCCGCATGCGCCGCCTCACCGCGTGGATCGGCGGGGGCCTCGGGGGGATCACCGCCTACCGCCTGCTGCGACGCCGGCCGCCGGTCGCGCCCGAGCCCGAGCCCGAGGCGCCGGACGAGCGGGCCGACGAGTTGCGCGCGAAGCTTGCGGAGTCGCGGACCACCGAGCCCGTGCCCGAGCCGGTGGCGGAGGAGGATCCGGTCGAGGCTGCGGTCGAGGCGGAACCGGAGCCGGAGTCGCCCGACGACCGCCGCCGGCGCGTACACGAGGAAGGCCGCGCCGCGCTCGACGACATGAAGCCCTCCTAGTTCTACGTCTGCTCGGCGACCCTGCCGGCTTCGCCCGTCTTCTCCACGACCAGGTAACCGGCATGGCGCTCGACGACGCGTTCGAGCTGCGGGTCCTCGTGGCCGGGGCGCATGAAGAAGAGGCGGGGCTCCTCGCGCACGCGGCGGTACGTCTCGGGCTCGATCGCGAGCTGCTCGGTGCAGACGGCATCGGCGCATTCGCAGACGTAGACGGGTTCCGTCTCCGTCGTGCCGTGGCGCTCCTCGAGCCGCGCGATGTTCTCGTTCACCTCGCGGAAGAGCGCCTCGTTGCGCGCGGCCCGTTGCTCCCAGAGCGACGACATGACGAACGCGAGCAACGCTATCCGCTTCCGCCCGCGGCGCAAAGCCGCTCTCGGCGTCTCATCCGCTCGCTGTCCTCTTGCCCTTGGTCGCAGTTGGCAGACAGGCCTTCGGCACCTTCTCCGCCTCGAGTTTCCCGGCTGTCTGCGTGACGACCGGCGCCATCGGCAGCTCCGTGTCGGCAAACGTCTCCGTCGTATCCAGAGGCGGCGCCGTCTCGAAGAGGCTCGCGATCTCGGCGTGGCCCGGCGCATTCCCCGACCAGCTCGGGCCGGGAGACCGTGCGGTCACCCGCAAGTCCGGAGAAGGAACGACCTCCTTCTTGGACGGCGGAGTGGACACGATCTCGTACCGCGTCACGATCCAGCCGCGGCGGCCGGAGAGCAGGTCCTGGAACCAACCGCTCGGTCCGAGCTGCCACAGGTCGTAGCGGTCGTTGTCGCCGACGTCCGTGGGCAGCGGCGGCCGGTCGGCGAGCGGTACGGACGCCGAGATCGCAAAGAGCTGCGCCCGGAAGCGGAGGAGTTGATAGCGATCGTGAGGGACGTAGAGGATCAGCTGCCGCGACCCGGGCACGCTCGGACCCAGACGCTTGCCGTCGGCGACGAACCTGCCTGCGGCAAGGACGGTCGAGGGCTGCACCTCCCAGACGTCGGACATCAATCGGGCGCGCTGTGGATCGGGGAGCGGATTCTTGAAATACCCACCCACGTCCTCCGGGGTCGGCTGACGAAGACACGGGACGACCGTCGAGCCCGTGAGCGTGTAGTCCGATCCGAGGACGACGACGGCGCGGCCACCGACGTCCTGGTAGTCGAGGGTGGCGCTGAGCACGTCGTAGCCCCGTTGCACGCCGAGCTTCTTCAGGCTGACCTGCACGGACACAGCCCGATCGAGATGGGACGGGACGTACTGGTTCTGGTACCAGAACTCCCACCCGCCGATGACGAGCCCCGCCACCGTGAGCGCAACGCCCGCGCTCACCCGGGCGGCCGAGACCGTGATCTCCCGCCAGAAGAGCGTGAAGCCGAGTAGCCCCGCGGCCATGAAGAGCAACGAAACGGCGATCACGACGGCCCGCTGCGTGCCTGCTCCGGCCAGCGCGCCGAAGAAGACATAGACGCCCAGGAGGATCGAGACGAGGAAGGCCGCCGGGACGGGCTCGCGGCAGGGGGGCCGTTCGCGCTGGGGCCACGTCCGCGGTCCCCGTCCGATCGGGATCAGCTTCCGTGCGGCGACGAGGAACAGGATCCCGGTGAGCACGAGCAGGACGCCCGGGAGCAGCACTCCGAGCCGGCCCCCGGGAAGCGAAACGTCGTGCACCCCCACGACGAGCGCTGCGATCCCCGCGACGAGGAAGAAACCCGCGAGGAAGCGGGCTGTGGGGACGACGGGCAGGCGCGAGGCTTTCATCCGCGAACCAGTTCATCGCCCGTGCCGGACGGAGCGGCGCCGGAGTCGAACCGACCTAGCCGTGGGTTGCACGACCGTACGGGTTTTGAAGACCCGCTGGGCCACCGGGCCCGGCCGCTCCGTCGCGAGCGTACCGAGCTACTTGTCGCCTTCGAGGTACTGCGTGTCCCAGCCTGCCGGCGCGTACGCCTGACCCGGCGCCGCCGCGCCGATCGCGAGGACGAGGGTGTCGTCGGCCAGCGCCTCCGCCGAGCGACGCGCCGCGCAATCCGACACCCAGACGCACGTGCCGATCGGGGCGTCGACCTCGTCGCCTCCGACTGTGAAGGTCGCATGGCCGCTCGCGACGTAATACAGCTCCGGCGCACCGGTCCCGGTCTCGTCGTGCTCAGGGACGACATTCTCCCCGGCGCCGCGCCGGTAGGCGTTCATCCCGAAGGTCTCGATTCCGAAGTGGTGCCGGACCGGGATCCAGTGCGGCCATTGCCGCGACGCGATCTCGTCCATGTGCGCCTTCTCGTAGGAGGCCATGAGCCGACCCTATTCCTGCGAGAGCTGCGAGAACAAGGTCTCGGGCGGCAGTTCGGCGAGCGAGTCGAGGACGAGGTCGGCGCCCGCCTCCTCCAGCCCGAGGTCGCGCGTCACCTCGTTCGGGACAGCGATGCAGAAGACTCCGGCCGCCTTGGCGGCGCGGACTCCGTTCGGCGAGTCCTCGAACGCGACCGCCTCGTCCGCCGCCACCTCGAGCGCCTCGAGCGCCTCGAGGTAGAGCCTCGGGGACGGCTTCGCACGGGCGGGGTCGCGGTCGGCGGTGCAGATCGCATCCCAGCCGACGGCTTCCTCGAGTCGCTCCAGGTGCATGTCGACCCACTCCCGGGGAGAGCTGGAGACGATCGCCCGCTTCAGCCCGTGCCGTCCGGCGGCCGCGAGGTAATCGGCGATGCCCGGGCGCAGCTCCTCGGCCTCGATCAGCGCGATCTCGTGCGCATAGCGCCGCTCGTTCAGCGCCTCCCGCTCCAGCGCCCCGCCGACGAGCTGCTCGAGATGCGCCATCGGATCGAACGGGGCGTGGGTCGTGCCGACCACCGTCGCCCACAGGTCGGCCGGCAGCTCGTGGCCGTGCTCGCGGTAGAGCAGCTCCCAACCCGCGCGCGAGGCGAGCTCCGTGTCGAGGAGGAGGCCGTCGAAGTCGAAGAGGAAGGCGCGGACCCGCACGGGCGGTCAGAGTACGCGCGTGGCGATCCTGGGCGTCGACGTGGGCGGCACGTTCACCGACGCGGTGCTCGTCGAGGGGGGACGTGTCCGGACGGCCAAGGTGCCGACGTCGGCGCAGCAGGAGGAGTCGGTGCTCGCCGCTGCGCGAGCGGTGGGGGCGGGCGCCGGGCTGACCCGCTTCGCGCACGGGACGACCGTCGCGACGAACGCGCTCCTCGAACGCCGCGGTGCCCGCACGGCCTACGTCGGCAACGCGGGCTTCGAGCATCTCCTCCACCTGCGCCGGCAGACACGCGCGCACCTGTACCGCCTCTGCGCGGAGCATCCCGAGCCGCTAGTGCCGCTCGACCGCTGCCACGGTGTGCGCGGCCGGCTCGGGCCGGAGGGGGAGCTCGAGCCGCTCGAACTCGACTCGCTGCCCGACCTCGGCGACGCGGAGGCGGTTGCGGTCTGCCTGCTCTTCGCTTACCGCGATCCCTCGCACGAGCAGGCGGTCGCGGGGGAGCTGCGGCGGCGCCACCCCGGAGTGCACGTCGTCGCGTCGCACGAGGTTGCGCCGGAGTTCCGGGAGTACGAGCGCGCCTCGACGACAACGGCGGACGCGTACCTCGCGCCGGTCGCCGCCCGCTACCTGCGCGCCCTCGCGGCCGCTGCGGCCGAGGCCGGGCTGCCGGAGCCCGTCGTGATGCTCTCCTCCGGCGGCGTCCTTCCCGCGGTCGAGGCCGCGGCGCACCCGGCGCGCTTGCTCGTCTCCGGACCCGCGGGCGGCGTCGTCGGCGCGGGTCTTGTCGCGCGGCGGGCGGGCTTCGAGGAGGCGATCGCCTTCGACATGGGCGGCACCTCGACCGACGTCTGTCTCCTGCCGGGCGGCCAGGCCGAGCGCGTGTCCGAGCGCGAGGTGGGGGGCCTGCCGGTCCGGCTCCCCTCGGTGGGCATCCACACGGTAGGCGCCGGCGGTGGCTCGCTCGTGCGGCGCGACGCGGGCGGTGCCGTGCGGGTCGGGCCGGAGTCGGCCGGCGCGGATCCCGGTCCGGCCTGCTACGGCCGCGGCGGAGGGCCGACTGTCACCGACGCGAACCTCCTGCTTGGGCGGTTGCCGGAGGAGCTGCCGGGCGGGCTCGTCCTCGATCGCGTCGCTGCGGCGGCCGCGCTCGGCGGGATCGACCCGGCGGCGGTCGTCGAGGTGGTGAACGCGGAGATGCTCCGCGCGCTGCGCGTCGTCTCGGTCGAGCGCGGCCACGATCCGCGCGAATTCGCGCTCGTCGCCTACGGTGGCGCAGGCCCTCTCCACGCGTGCGCGCTCGCCGAGGACCTGGGGATGGAGGCGGTGATCGTGCCGCTCGCGGCGGGCGTCCTCTCCGCGCTCGGTCTCGCGGCGGGTGACGTGCGGCGCGACCGCGTGGTCTCGCACGTCCGGCCGCTCGACGAGCTCGGTGACCTGCCGCGCGAAGGGGAGGCCGACCTCCGCTACCGGGGCCAGTCGTTCGAGCTGACCCTCCCGCTCGGCAGCGACCTCGGGGAGCGCTTCCACCGCGCGCACGAGGAGCGCTACGGCTACGCGGATCGCGGCCGCGAGATCGACCTGGTCGCCGTCCGCACCGCCGAGGTCGAGCCGGGCCCGGAGCTGGAGCTACCGGGCGGCGAGCCAGAGAGCCAGTCCGGCCCGGCCCTGCTCGAGCTGGACGGCTCGACCCTGTGGATTCCCCCCGGGTGGGTGGGGGTTAGGGATGGTGCCAGCTGGGTGCTGACGCGTGAGTGACGCGATCGCAACGATTCAGCTCCAAGTGATCGGAGCTTCGCTGCGATCGATCGCGGAGGAGATGGGTGCCGTGCTGATCCGCTCCTCGTTCTCGGCGAACATCAAGGAGCGGCGCGACTGCTCGACCGCGCTGTTCGACGACCGCGGCCGGATGATCGCGCAGGCCGAGCACATCCCCGTCCACCTCGGCGCGATGCCCGACGCGGT
>JAICZB010000016.1 GCA_025933895.1 Thermoleophilia bacterium | reverse complement strand
TGACATGCCTACAGAGGTTGTGAACGGCTGAGGTTCTATCCGGCCCTCCTTTGAGGCTGTGGGTCTTCCCGGACTCACACTCAAAGGAGGGCGCGGATGTATCTGCACGCTAACGCCAAGCTCGGACTGGCTGGCCGTCTCGCATTGGTGCTGGCGATCGAGGACGGTCTTTCGCTGAAGGCGGCCGCGGCCGCCTTCAATGTCTCGCCGGCGACGGCGCACCGTTGGTGGCATCGCTGGCTCGACGGCGGCCGCCAGTCGAGCTCCCTGCGCGACCGCTCGAGTCGGCCGCATCGCTCACCGCGGTTGCTGGCAGCCGAGCTGCAAGAACGGATCTGCGATTGCCGCCGCAAGACCGGCTGGGGTCCGCGCCTGGTCGCGGGCGCGACCGGCTTTGCGCACTCGACGGTCTGGAAGGTGCTCAAGCGCGCGGGGCTCTCCCGCCGACCGGCGGCGGTCAGGGAGCCTGCCAATCGCTACGAGTGGCCGTGCCCCGGCGATCTGCTGCACATGGACACAAGCCGCTACGCGCGCTTCCTACGGCCCGGACACCGCGTCACCGGCGACCGCTCGCAGCGCCTGCGCGGGCGCAGCGTCGAGTCAAGGGTCGGCTACGACTTCGCGCACGCGATCGTCGACGACCACTCCCGGCTCGCCTACGTCGAGCTCCACAACGACGAGCGGGCCGAGACCGTCACCGGCTTCCTCGAGCGAGCGCTCGCCTTCTTCGAGAGCCACGAGATCGTCACCAAGCGGCTGATGACCGACAACGGCTTCAGCTACGTCAAGAACCGCTCACTACGCGAGCTGCTCGCCCAACGAGGCATCCGCCACCTGACAACCGAGCCGTACCGGCCACGCACCAACGGCAAAGTCGAGCGCTTCCACCAAACGATGGCCCGCGAGTGGGCATACGGACTCGCCTACAAGACGCATCGACACCGCAACGCCGCCCTGCCACACTGGCTCGACAACTACAACCGGCGACGGCCACACAGCTCACTCGGAGACCGACCCCCGATCAGCCGCGCTCACAACGTCCGTGGGTAGGACAACTAGGCAGTGGCGGGCAGGTACGGCGTCCAGCCGGACGGGATCCTCGGCGCCGCGAGCTTGATGAAGAGCGTCGGCGCCGGAGCGCGCGGCGAGGTGCGGAGCTCCATTCCCGCCTGCTCCAGCGTCCGGTCGCCCTTGCGCAGGTTGCACGGGGCGCAGGCGGTGACGACGTTTTCCCAGATCGACTCGCCGCCCTTCGACCGCGGGACGATGTGGTCCAGCGTCAGGCGTCCGTTCGTCGTGCCGCAGTACGCGCAGCGCCAGCCGTCGCGCGCGAACAGCGCCCGGCGCGAGATCTTGCGCTGGATCGCGCGCGGCACCCGTACGTAGTGCAGCAGCCGGATCACGTGCGGCCAGATGAAGCTGCCGGAGGCCGAGCGCAGCGGCTTGTCGAGCCGCTCCACGACCTCGGCCTTGCCCTTGAAAACCAACACGTGAGCGCGCCGCACCGTGCACACGTTGAGCGGCTCATAACTTGCGTTCAAAACAAGAACGTGCTGCAACCTGGCCGAAAAGTAGCAGCGGCGAAAGTGGCTACTGCCGGGACTTCATGGCGCGCTCGACGGCCTCCTGCTCCTCCGGCGAGAGGGAAACCGCGGCGCGGCCGTCGTCGAGCTCCTTCACGTAGATCCGCGCATAGTCGCGTCCCTGGATGGCGCTGAGGACGACGCCGGTGCGCGAGGAGTCGAGCAGCGCAACCGAGGCGGACTGATGGCCGCCCGATTTCTCGTAGGCGTCGTAGCGGACGACAGCAAGCCGCGACACGGTCGAATCGACGCGCCGCTCGAGCCGCGCGAGCACCGCCGAGAGCTCGTCGACCGCACGGTGCAGACCGTCGATCCTCCCTTGCAGCGCGACCGCGAAGTCGACGAGGTCGCCGCCGCCGCCGGCTCCCAGCAGCGTCTGCTGCGCAGCGCGGACACGTCGGAGCCGCACATGGAGTACGAGCGCGATCGCGACGCCGAGGACGGCGACGGCTCCAGCCGCGATCGCGATCACACCGGCAACGGACGCGCTCAACGGCTACCCAATGCTGAAGAAGACGGGATACGAGGCCCTGTTGTTGTCGAGCTTCGTCTCCCCCGGCACCTTGCCGACCTTGACGTCCACGGTGGCGCTCGCCGCGCTGAACGCGGACGTCGGTAGCTGGAGGTTCCCGAAGCGGACGGTCGCCGTCTGGCCCTTCGCGACGGACAGGACGACCTTCCGCTTCGTCACGGGCTTGCCGACCCCGCTCACCGTGAGGGTCACCGGGACGTTGGTCTCCAGGAAGTTCCCGCCGTTCTTGAACGTCACCTTGAACGCCAGGTCCGCGGCCACATTCACCGTCGTCGTGGTGGAGGTGCTGAGCGGCTTCACCTGCCCGCCGGTGACGGCCACGGTGCCCTCGAGCTCGCTGCCGCGCAGCCCTGTCGTCGGGCCCTTGGTGTTCGTGGCGTGCAGCCGGGAGTAGACCTTGTTGAACGAAGAGGCCGTGATCACCTCGGGATTGGTCACGATCCGGGAGGCCGGCGGGCTCACGCCCTTGATCCCCAGTCGCCTCAAGATGTCCGTCGCCGGCAGCTTGAAGAGCTCAACCCAGACGAGGTCGCTGGCCCCCAGGAGCCGGGCCTGCCTCGCGAGTAGAGCTGCGACCTTCGTGTTGGATTTCGATCCTGCTTCGGCGAGGGTGTTGGCCAGGCGCGTGAGTGCGATCGCACGGAGTTGGAGCGTCGCAAGCACCTGCTGGTGCGCCGCCTGGAGCGGGGCAGGTGGGCGCAGGCGCAGCGCGTCGTCGTAGTTCCGCTGCTGCTGCAGCGACCATTGCCCGAGCTTCGACTGCAGAGCGCCGAGCGTGAGCTTCGGAGAGTTCGCCTCGGCCGACAGCGCCCCGGTCCCCGTAGCGGCGGAGCTCTGCGCGATCGTCCTCACGCTGTTCATGTACGACGCGTACTCGTCGTGCCTGCTCTTCCCCTGGCAGGAGCCGACCCAGAAAACGAGGCCGACGACGACCGCGATCGCAAGCGCCACGAGGCCGGCGAGGCGCGCGAGAGCCACCGCGCCGGGGGGCGGCGGTGCCGGACGCCGGGGACCGCCGCCGCGCGGCCGCATCCGCCGGCGCTGGCGGCCGGGCGCCTCGAGCGTCTCCGGCTCCTCGAAGAACTCGAGCGGGGTCTCGTCGTCGTACGTGCTCACGACCGCGCCAACCCTACCGCCCCGGCCAGGACGGTCCGGGAAGGACAGTCCGACCGGGTCGCCAATCTCCGCTAGGCATGGGAGAGGCCGCCCCAGCGCTTACCGGCATCGAGCTCGTCCTCGACCGCTACCGCCCGCTGCGCCCGCTCGGCAGCGGCGGTTCCGGCTCGGTCTGGCTCGCCCGGGACGAGCGGACGGGCCTCGACGTCGCGCTCAAGATCATCGCGCGGGAAGGAAAGTCAGCCGCGCGCGCCGAGCGCGAGGCGGCAGCGGCGGCGCATCTCCGCCATCCCGCGTGCCTCCGCGCGTACGGCTTCGGCCGCGACTCGCGCCACGTCTACATCGCCTACGAGTTCGTCCCCGGCCGCACGTACCGGGAGGCGCTGCGCGCCGGCGAGTTGCCGGACGACGAGGCGATCGAAGCATGCGCGCAGGTTTGTGACGGACTCGCGCACGCCCACGCCGCCGGGATCCTGCACCGGGACGTCAAGCCGTCGAACGTCCTCCTGACCGACGGCGATCGCGTTTCTGCGCGCGTGCTGGACTTCGGGCTCGCGCAGATGGCCGACGCCGAGACGCTGACCGAGGCCGGCGATGTGCCGGGAACGCTCGCCTACATCTCGCCGGAGCGGCTCGCCGGCGGCGATGCGACTCCTGCCGCCGACGTCTGGGCGGTCGGCGTGATGCTCTGGGAGGCGCTCGGCGGGCGGCATCCGTTCTGGCGCGGCTCGATGCTCGAGACGGCGCGCGCGATCGAAGCCGGAGCGCGGCCGCTCGCGGAGCTCCGCCCGGACCTGCCGAAGCGCCTCCTGCGCCTCGTCGACAGCACGCTCGCGAAGAATCCGGCCAGGCGGCCGTCTGCCCGGGACCTCGCCGACGCCCTGCGCGGGGTCGCATCGTCCTCCTCCGTCCCGCGGCCGGCCTTCTCCCTGCCGCGGCGCATCGAGGCCGGACAGGGCGTGACCGCCCTGCTCGCGGCGCTCCTCGCCGGCTGGACGTCGGCCGCGCTGCCGTTCTATCCGCACGGCTGGCCTTTCGCGCTCGCGCTGGCGGCGGCCGCGGCGACCCTCTTCCGCGAGCGCGCCGGCGTCGCGCTCGCCCTTGCCGTTCCGGTGCTCCCGCTCGGCAACATCTCGCTCGGGCTCGCACTCCTCTACACCGCGCTCGCCGCCGGCTGGCTGCTCGTGACCTGGCGCGAGCCCCGCGCGACACTCCTGTTCGTGGTCGGCCCGCTGCTCGCGCCGGTGGCCGCGCTCGGCCTCCTTCCCGTCGCCGCCGCCCGCGTCCGCGCGGCACCGCTGCGCGTCCTCGCGGTCGCGGTCGGCGTACTGACGGCCGGGCTCGCCGCCGGGATCCGCCATGCCGCGCTGCCGCTCGTCGGCGGCCCCGCGCCGCTCGGGATCGGCGTCACCGGCGCGCGCGACCCGTTCGACGTGGCCGGCTCGCTCGCCCGCGCGGCCGGCGCCCATCCGTCGCTCCTGCTCGAGACGTGCGCGCTCGCGCTCGTCGCGCTCGCCCTCCCGACCGCGAGAGCCAGGGGACGCTGGGCCGCCGCCGGGCTCGGAGCGGGGATGATCGTGCTAACCGTGGTTGCCGTGCCGAGCGCCGCCGCGCTCCCGCTTCTCCTCTCGGCGTGGGCGATCGCGGCGTTCACAGCGCTTCGCGCTCCTGCCCTGGGGGTACCCTCAGCGGCGGCGTAATGGTGCTGCGCGGAATCGAGCAGAGGCTGGAGCGTGTCTTCGAGGGCGTCTTCGGCCGCGCCTTCCGCACGAACGTCCAGCCGGTCGAGCTGGCGCGCAAGCTCGCGAAGGAGATGGACGAGCACCGCTCGACCTCGGTGACGCGCGTCTACGTCCCGAACGAGTACACGATCTACCTCTCCCCCGGCGACCGCGAGCAGTTCGAGGGCTACGAGAACTCGCTCGTGTCGGAGCTCGAGGAGTACCTCTCCGAGCACGCCGCACGCGAGAACTACGCGCTTCTGACCGCACCGCGAATCCTGTTCGAGACCGACGAGGATCTCGGGGTCGGCGAGTTCGGCATCGCCACGCGGATGGCGCAGTACGGACGGCAGGCCGACGAGGAGGCGCCGGCGCAGGTCCCGCCGCCCGGCGCGACGATGGTCTACAAGCCGCGGACGCAGCCGACCGAGGCGGCGTCGCTCGCCGACCTCGGCGTGGAGAAGGAGGTCGCCGTGCTGCGCTGGAACGGCGAGCGGAGCGTCCTCGACAAGCGTCGCTCCGTGCTCGGCCGCTCGCGTGACGCCGACATCCGGATCGACGACGCGAACGTGTCGCGCCGGCATGCCGAGATCGTGCAGGAGGGATCGACCTACTGGCTCGTCGACCTCGGGTCGACGAACGGGACGGAGGTGGCGGGGCGGCGCGTCCAGCGCGCGCGGCTCGACGACGGCTCGCGGTTCACGATCGGCGAGACGACGGTCACCTTCTCGACCGAGCGGGAATAGGAGCGAACGTGACCATGCTCGCCTCGACGGGGGTCGCGGAGGTACTCCTCGCGCTCAAGATCGCGTTCCTGATCCTCCTCTACCTCTTCGTCGTGCGGGTCATCCGCTCGGCGGGGCGAGAGCGGCAGGCGCCGAGCCAGGACAGCATGATCCTGACGCCGTCGGCCGCCAGGGCCGCGGGCCTCCGCCGCGAGGCCCCGGCCCGGAGGTCGGTGCATCTCGTCGTCCAGCGCAGCCCGAGCCTCGAGGAGGGGGACGAGTTTCCGCTCAACTCGGCGCCTGTGACGGTCGGCCGCGGCGGGCAGAACGACCTCGTGCTCGGCGGCGACGCGTTCGCGTCGGCGCGCCATGCGCGGATCGAGGTGCGCGGCGACGGCGTCTGGGTGCAGGATCTCGATTCGACGAACGGCACGTACGTCAACGGTTCGCGCGTCGCGGGCGCGCAACGGCTCGGCGCGGGCGACGTCCTCCGCGTCGGCGAGACCGACCTCCGGATCGAGGAGAGCTGAGTTGCCCGTAGGCGCCTACGCGGTGGCGAGCGACACGGGGCGCAAGCGGCGCCGCAACGAGGACAACTACGTCGTCGCGCCGCCGCTCTTCGCGGTCGCCGACGGGATGGGCGGTGCGCAGGCCGGCGAGGTGGCGTCGCAGCTCGCCGCCTCGGCCCTCGAAGCCGCCGAATCCGGCCGGCTCGACGGCACCGAGCGGATCGACGCGCTCATCCAGGAGGCGAACCGGCGCATCTACGACCGCGCCTCGACCGATCCCACGGCGTCCGGCATGGGCACGACGATGACGGTCGCGCTCGTCGAAGGCATGACCGTCGCGATCGGCCACGTCGGCGACTCGCGCGCCTACCTCGTCCGCGGCGAGCAGATGGAGCAACTGACCGAGGACCACTCGCTCGTCAACGAGCTGGTCAAGAGCGGCAAGCTCTCGGAGGAAGAGGCGCACGCGCACCCGCAGCGCAGTGTCATCACGCGCGCGGTGGGAACCGATCCCGACGTGGACGTCGACGGCTTCACGATCGAGGCCGAGGAGGGCGACATCGTCCTCATCTGCTCCGACGGGCTCTCCGACATGGTCGAGGACGAGGAGATCCTCGAGCTCGTCCACCAGAACCGCGACGACCTGGACAGGGCGGTCAAGTCGCTCGTCCAGGCGGCCAACCGCGGCGGCGGCGAGGACAACATCACCGCGGTCGCGTTCCGGATCTCGTCCGCGGCGGCGGCGAACCTCGAGGACACCGTCGCGATGCCCGCGATCGATTTCGACGAGGACGAGTCCGACGAGCAGACGCGCGAGTACGCGGAACCCGATCCGGGCAGCGACACGATGGTCGTAGCGCCCGGCGAGCTGCCGGAGGAGGTTGCGGCACCCGAGGCTGCGCCGCAGGCCGCCGCCGACGCGCGGCGCGTTCGGATCGTCCTCGTCGGAATCATCCTGCTGGCGCTGGCCGCGGCGCTGCTCATCTGGGGGTTGTCGCGCTGACTCTGCGCAACCGTGAGCTAGCCGCGCTCCTCACGGTCGGCCTCCTGACGGCGATCGGCTTCGCCACGGTCTACATCGCGCTCTCCTCGCAGATCTCCGGCGGCTCGCTCGGGTACGCGGTCTTCTTCTTCGGCCTGTACCTCGTCGCGCACGTGGTGGCGCGCTTCACCGTGCCGCTCGCCGACCCGTACCTGCTGCCGATGGCGGCGCTCCTCACGGCGATCGGGGTGACGGAGATCTACCGGCTCGGGCCCGGCAACGCGTTCCGGCAGGGGCTCTGGATCGTGATCGGGGTCGTCGCGTTCGGCGCGACGCTCTTCTGGCTGCACCGCGACTACCGCGTGCTCGAGCGATACAAGTACGTCTTCGGGGTCACGGCGATCGTCTTGCTCTTCCTGCCGCTCGCACCCGGGATCGGCGAGGAGATCAACGGCTCCCGGCTCTGGATCCACTTCGGATCGCTGCAGTTCCAGCCCGGCGAGCTCGGGAAGATCGCGCTCATCGTCTTTCTCGCGGCGTATCTCCGGGAGAAGCGCGAGGTGCTCGCCCAGGGGCGGCTGAAGGATTGGGGGCCGCTGCTCGTGATCTGGGGCGGCGCGATGCTCGTCCTCTTCGCAACCGACGACCTCGGCAGTGCCCTTCTCTACTACGGGATCTTCGTCGCGATGCTGTACATCGCGACGGCGCGGATCGCGTTCGTAGCGGTCGCGATCGGGCTCTTCCTCGTCGGCTCGTTCGCCGTCTCGCAGGGGACGCCGCACGTGCGCGACCGCGTGACGAACTGGCTCTCGCCGTGGACGACGCACAAGATCTTCTGCCCGGCGAGCGGCCAGATGGACCTGAGGCAGAACTGCCAGAGCTACCAGGAGGTGCAGTCGCTGTACTCGATCGGTCACGGCGGCTTCGGCGGCACCGGCCTCGGCCACGGGATCTTCACCGGGAGAAGCGGGGTCCAGGTCATCCCCGACCTGAACACGGACTTCATCTACTCGGCGCTCGCACAGGAACTCGGCCTGATCGGGGTGGCTGCGCTGCTGCTGCTCTACATGGCCTTCGTCCTGCGCGGCTTCCGGATCGCGCTCACGGCGACCGACGGGTTCTCGAAGCTGCTCGCCGCGGGCCTCAGCTTCGGCTTCGCGTTCCAGACGTTCGTCATCGTCGGCGGCATCACGCGCGTCATCCCGCTGACGGGCATCACGCTTCCGTTCGTCTCGTACGGAGGCTCGAGCGTCGTCGCCAACTTCCTGCTCGTCGCGGGACTGCTCCTGATCTCCAACCGGGCGAATCGCCAGGAGGCGGGAGCGTGAACAAGCAGCTCCGGCACATCTCCGTGATCGCGCTCGTCCTGCTTGCCGTCCTGATCGGGGCGACGACCTACTGGCAGACATGGGCTCAGGCCGGCCTCGCCGACCGGAAGGACAACCAGACGCAGCTGATCGCGCGGCTCACGGTCGATCGCGGCAAGATCCTCGCCTCCGACGGCACCGTCCTCGCGACGAACCGCAGTCACCGCAAGAAGGGGCTGACGCTCTTCACGCGGCACTATCCGCAGAACGACCTCGCGCCGCAGGTGATCGGCTACTCGACGTCGGCCGGCAACACGACCGGGCTCGAGGCCACGCTCGACGACTATCTGACGGGCGCGAACACGGACCTCAGCAACACACTCCAGCAGGAGCTCGACAGGCTCGGCGGACGGACGGTGCGCGGCAACAACGTGATCCTCACCCTGCGTCCCGCCGTCCAGAGGCTCGCGCTGGACCAGCTCGCCGGACGCTGCGGCGCGGTCGTCGCGCTCGACGCGAAGACGGGAGCCGTCTATGCGATGGCCTCGTCGCCGACGTACAACGCGAACCTTGTCGAGCAACTACACGGCTACGCGAAGGTCCTGAAGATCCAGGGAGCGTGCGGCGACGCCTCCGCACTCCAGAACAACGCGACGCAGGGGCTCTACACGCCGGGCTCCACGTTCAAGCTCATCACGGCGTCGGCGGCGCTCGACACCGGGAAGTTCACGCCGAGCTCGCCCTTCACCGACCCGGGCTACTGCATCGAGTACGGAAACAAGGTGTTCAACTCGAGCGCTCCGGACTCGCCGTCCTCACACGAGACGTTCGGGAACGTGACGCTCTCGGAGGGGCTCGAGCACTCGATCAACTCCGTCTTCTGCAACGTCGGGAAGGCGCTCGGCGCGCAGACGATCCTCGAATACGCGAAGCGCTACGGCTTCTACTCGCAGCCACCGATCGACCTGCCGCCCGACACGATCAAGCCGAGCGGCCTCTACAAGGACAACAAGCTCTGGTTCCCCAAGGACTTCAGCAAGGTCGATCCCGGCCGGCTCGCCTTCGGACAGGAGCGCATGGTCGCGACGCCGCTCCAGATGGCGCTCGTCGCGGCGACGATCGCGAACGGAGGCGTCCAGCCGAAGCCGTACCTCGTGCAGAAGATCGTCGCTCCCGACGGATCGACGGTCGTGAAGACGACGCCGCAGACCCTCGGCCGCGTGATCAAGCCGCAGACCGCCGCCGAGCTGAACCAGATGATGCAGCTCGTCGTGCAGGGCGGCACCGGGACGCTGGCGCAGATCCCGAACGTCGCGGTCGCCGGAAAGACGGGGACGGCCGAGGTCGGTAACTCGAACTACTACAACGCGTGGTTCGTCTCCTTCGCGCCCGCCGACCACCCGCGGTACGTCGTGGCGGTGGTCGTGGCGAAGCAGCTGAACGGCTTCGGCGGCTCGATCTCGGCCCCGATCGCGAAGGCCGTCCTCGAAAAGCTCCTGGCGAGCCGACGATGATTCTCGTCGGACCCGCCGAAAGTTCCTGGATCCCGAACCTTGTCTCTACCCTGTAGGCGGCCGTGGCCGTAAGCGACTCCCTCATCGACACACTCTTCGACGGGCGCTACCGGATCCAGCGCAAGCTCGGCGCCGGCGGCATGGCCGACGTCTACCTGGCCGAGGATCAGGAGCTCGGCCGCCGCGTCGCGATCAAGATCCTGAACGGCCGCCACGCGAACGACGATCAGTTCATCGAGCGCTTCCGCCGGGAGGCGAAGAACGCGGCGGCGCTCAACCACCCGAACATCGTCTCGATCTACGACCGCGGCGAGGCCGAGGACACCTACTACATCGCGATGGAGTACCTCGACGGCCGGACGCTGAAGGAGCTGATCGTCGGCCGCGGCGCCGCGCCCATCAACGTCGCGATCGAGTACGCGCGCCAGATCCTCTCCGCGCTCCGCTTCGCGCACCGGCACGGCATCGTGCACCGCGACATCAAGCCGCACAACGTCCTCGTCGACGGCGAAGGGCGCGTGAAGGTCACGGACTTCGGGATCGCGCGGGCCGGCACGAGCCAGATGACCGAGACGGGCTCGATCGTCGGGACGGCGCAGTACCTGTCCCCCGAGCAGGCGAAGGGGGGCGAGGTCGATCCGC
The DNA here is from genome assembly GCA_025933895.1 of Thermoleophilia bacterium. Classification (GTDB taxonomy): domain Bacteria; phylum Actinomycetota; class Thermoleophilia; order Gaiellales; family Gaiellaceae; genus Palsa-739. The sequence continues at coordinate 7,264 of JAICZB010000016.1, read as the reverse complement.
GATCGGATCTCTATTCGCTCGGGATCGTCCTCTACGAGCTGCTGACCGGCAAGACGCCGTTCGACGGCGAGACGCCGGTCGAGATCGCGATGAAGCATCTCTCGCACGCGCCGAAGCCTCCGTCCAAGCTGAGGTCCGACATCCCGCGCGAGCTCGACATGGTCGTTCTGCGCGCGCTCGCCAAGGATCCGGACGAGCGCTACCAGAGCGCCGACGAGATGGAGGCGGACCTCGAGCGCGTCGCCCGCGGCGCCAACGTCGCGGCCGCGACCGTCGACACCGCGACCCAGGTACTGCGCCGCCCCCCGACCGCGGCCGTGGCCGAGTCGGCGACCGCCGCCACGATGGTCGCGCCGCCCGCCGCCGCCGGGACCCGCGTCATGCCGCAGCCGGTTGTCGCGGAAGAAGAGGAGTACGAGGAGCGCGGCGGCCCGGAGCGGCCGCTGTGGCCGTGGCTCGTGGCCGTCGGCTTCATCGTCGCCGCCGTGATCGCAGGCTTCTTCGTCTGGCAGGAGCTGTCGGGCTCGGCCAAGCAGGTGCCGGTCGGGCTATATCTGAACCAGCCCGTGGCGCAGGCGAAGCGCCAGATCAGCGTCCAGCATCTCCACCCGCACGTCCAGCACGGCTCGAGCGAGCGATACAGGAAGGGAATCGTCTTCAAGCAGGACCCGGGGGCCGGCTCGCACGTCGACAAGGGCAGCACGGTCACGATCTGGGTCTCCACCGGCCCGCCGCCGGTGACCGTGCCCGACGTCAAGGGCGATTCGTGGACGCAGGCGCAGCAGATCCTGACGAATGCCGGCCTGCAGCCGAAGAAGTTCGGCGTCCCCGGCGACACCAAGGATCAGGTGACGGCGACCGCTCCGGCGGCCGGGAAGTCGGTGCCGAAGGGCTCGACGGTCCGCGTCAACGTCATGAATGGACCCGTGCAGGCGAACGTTCCGAGTGTCGTCGGCTTGAGTCTCAGCGACGCCACGTCCCGGCTCAACTCCGCGGGATTCCATGCCAATCCGAGGTACGTCGGCAGCACCGCGCCCAAGGATCAGGTGATCAGTCAGACCCCGGCCCCGGGCTCGCCCGAGGCGAAGGGATCGAGCGTCACCGTCGAGGTCTCGAACGGCCCGCCGCTGGTCTCCGTGCCGGACGTCGTCGGCTACACCTCGCAACAGGCTGTCCTGACGCTGCAGAACGCGGGCTTCCAGGTCACCCAGCAGCCCGTGTCGACCGGCGCGGACCAGGACAACATCGTCCAGTCGCAGAGCCCGGACGGCGGCTCCTCGGCTGCGAAAGGCTCGATGGTGACGATCGTGGTCGGCCAGCACTCGCCCGGTCCTCCGCCGCCGACGACGACCGTCACCACCACTGGGTGAGCCCGCCCCGCCGTCTCCGCGTGGCCATCCTCGCGGGCGGCCGGTCGAGCGAGCACGAGATCTCCCTGGCGTCGGCGCGGTCGGTCGTCGCGGGCCTCGACCCGGAGCGGTACGAGATCGTCGAGGTCGCGATCGGCCGGGACGGGCGCTGGGCTCTCGAGGCCGGACCCGACCGCTCCGGGCACGTCCTGGTGCCAGGCACCGGGACGGGTCCGGCGGAGACGTTGCCTGTTCCGGCCGAGGGCGGGACGCTCGAGGCGCTGGGCGTCGTGGACGTCGTCCTGCCGATCCTGCACGGGCCGTTCGGAGAGGACGGCACGGTGCAGGGGCTGCTCGAGCTCGCCGACGTCCCCTACGTCGGCGCCGGGGTCGCCGCGTCCGCGCTCGCGATGGACAAGGACCTGTTCAAGAAGGTGATGCGCGACAGCGGGATCCCGGTCGCGGCGCACCACGCGATCCGGCTCGGGGACGCCGTCGAGAACCCCTTCGGCTATCCGGTGTTCGTGAAGCCGGCGCGACTCGGCTCGTCCGTGGGCATCACGAAGGTGCACGCGGAGGAGGAGCTGGGCCCGGCAGTCGAGCTCGCGTTCCGCCACGACGAGAAGGTGCTCGTCGAGGAGTTCGTGTCGGGGACGGAGGTCGAGGTCGGCGTCCTCGGCAACCGCGTGCCGCCGCCGGTCGCCTCGCTACCGGGGCAAATCGACACGCTCGAGCACGAGTGGTACGACTACGCGTCGAAATACGACGAGGGCGGGATGGACCTCGTCGTCCCGCCGCCCGACCTTTCGCAGGAGACGATCGAGCTGCTGCAGCGGCGCGCCGTCGAGTCGTTCGTGGCGAGCGAATGCGAAGGCCTCGCGCGCGTCGACTTCTTCGTGCGCGAATCCAACGGCGAGGTCGTCCTCAACGAGCTCAACACGATGCCCGGCTTCACCGCGACGAGCGTCTGGGCACGCCTGTTCGAGGCGTCCGGGCTCGGCTATGCGGAGGCGCTCCAGCGGCTGATCGAGCTCGCGCTCGAGCGGCACGAGCGCCGCTCGAAGCTCGTCTACTAGCTCTTTGCGGTGACCTCGGAGATCTTGGCCATGTAGCCCCCGGCCGTGCTGGGCAGGCTCGTGATCCACACCACGTAGTACTGCGCGGTCCGCCCCTGAAGCGTGAAGGTCGTCGTGCCGGAGACCGTTTGCCGGGTCGAATCGGTCGTGAACGGGCCGCTCTGGGAGTTTCCGGCCCCGATGTGGGCGACCAGGCCGGACGTCGGGGTCGTGACCTTGATCTGGGAGAGCTTCACCGAGCGGTCGGCCCTCAACACGAGGCCGAGCCCCTGCGGGAGGAGCCCACCGAAGTCCTGGGTGCTGTACGTCTGCGTGTACCAGTACGTGCTGGGATCGCCGTCGGTCGCGCGATACGCCGTATCCGCATGCGTGTCGGCGCTACCGGAGGGGACGTAGTTGCCGACGCCTTGGAGCTGCACGACCGAGCCGGACGTGCCGTCGCCGTTCGATCCGCCGTTGTGATGACTGCTCCCGCCGAGCAGCAGGACCGCCGCGAACGCGGCGCCGGCGACGATCAGCGCGAGCAAGGCCCAGACCAAGGGGCGCCGCCGAGCGCGCCGCGGCTGCCGCGGACGCGCCGGTGCCCGGGCCGGAGCCCGCGCGGGCGGGGTGACGAGCGTCATGGCGAGATCGTCCTCCGGCGGCGGAGCCGGATCGCCTTCGACCTCGGCGAGGCAGGCGCGCAGCTCGTTGGCGAACGCGACCATGGACGGGAAGCGGCGGCCGGGATCCTTCGCCAACGCGCGGTCGACCGCCGCCTCCAGCCTCGGAGACACGTCGGGCCGGCGTTCGCGCAGCCTCGGCGGCGGCTCGTTGACGTGCCGGAGCGCGACGGCGACGAAGTTCTCCCCGACGAACGGGACGTCGCCCGCCAGCAACTCCCAGAGCACGACCCCGAGCGAGTACACGTCGGTCGCAGCCGAGACCTGCTTCCCGCTCGCCTGCTCGGGCGCGAGGTACTCGCCGGTGCCGAGCACGGTGCCCGTCTGCGTGACGCCGTGATCGACGTGCAGCGAGCGCGCGATGCCGAAGTCCGTCACCTTCACCTCGCCCTCGCGGCTGAGGAGGACGTTCTGCGGCTTCACGTCGCGGTGGACGAGGCCGCGGTCGTGCGCGAAGGCGAGACCGTCCGCGACGGCGAGCGCGAGCTCGAGCGCACCCCGCACCGGCAGCCGGCCCGCGCGCAGCACGAACTCCTTCAGATTCTCGCCCTCGACGTGCTCGAAGACGATGTACTGCCGGCCGCCGTCGTCGCCGCGGTCGATGACGGTGACGATGTTCGGGTGCGAGAGCTTCGCGACCGCCCGCGCCTCACGGCGGAAGCGCTCGAGGTACTCGGGGTCCTCGGCGTAGTGCTCGTGCAGGATCTTGATCGCGACGCGACGGTCGAGCTGGAGGTCGCGGGCGCGGAAGACGCTCGACATCCCACCGGTTCCCACGAGCTCCTCGAGCTCGTACCGGTCGGCGATCAGGTCACCGGATTGCGCGGGCCGTGACACGGCAGGGGTTGTCGACCTCGGTCCCGGCGGGGCTACGCAAGGACCGCTTCCAGCGCCTCCTCCCACGCCGCGAGCCCTTCTTCGAGCTCGGCGTCCGTGATCACGAGTGGGCAGAGGACGCGGTTGCAGTTCGAGTGGACTCCGGCCTTGAGGAGCAGCAGCCCTCGAACGGCCGCCTCCTCGGCGACGCGAGACGCGATGCCCGGCGCGGGCTTCTTCGTCTCGCGGTCCTCCACGTACTCGACGGCGAGCATCGCACCGAGTCCGCGGACGTCGCCGATCGCCTCGAAGCGCTCCTGCCACGAGAGCATGCGTGCCCGGATCGTCTCGCCGATCCGCTGCGCCCGCTCGACGAGCCCCTCCTCCTCGAACACGTCGAGGACGGCCACCGCGGCCGCGAGCGCAACCGGGTTGCCGACATAGGTTCCACCGACCGCGCCGTCCCACATCGCGTCCATGATCTCCGCCTTGCCGACGACGCCGGAGAGCGGCAGCCCGCCGGCGATGGACTTCGCCACCGTCATCAGATCGGGCTCGATGTCGAAGTGCTCGACCGCGAACATGCGGCCCGTACGGCCGAAGCCGGTCTGCACCTCGTCGACGACGAGCAAAATCCCCTCACGGTCGCAGATCGCGCGCAGCCCCTCCATGAACGCGGGCGGCGCAGGAATGAAGCCTCCCTCGCCCTGCACGGGCTCGACCACGATCGCGGCCACCGTCTCGGCGGCGACCTGCGTCGAGAGCGCGCGCTCGAGGACGTCCAACGCATCGCCGGCCGTGACCCCGCGGTACTCGTCCGGGAACGGGACGCGGTAGACCTCCGGCGCGAACGGGCCGAGGCCCGCCTTGTAGGGATGGGTCTTCGAGGTGAGCGTCAGCGCGAGGAGCGTGCGCCCGTGGAATCCGCCTTCGAAGCCGATGACGGCCGGGCGGCCGGTGTAGCCGCGCGCGAACTTGACCGCGTTCTCGACAGCCTCGGCGCCCGCGTTGAAGAACGCGGCCTTGGCCGGGCCCGAGAAAGGCGCGAGAGCGGTCAGCCGTTCGGCGTAGTCGACGTAGACCTCGTAGGGGACGATCGTGAAGTCGGTGTGGAAGAAGCGCGCGGCCTGCTCCTGCACGGCCGCGACGACCTGCGGGTGGGCGTGCCCTACGTTGAGGCAGCCGACGCCGCCGGTGAAGTCGACGAACCTGTTGCCGTCCACGTCGGTCACGGTCGCGCCGCTTCCGTCCGCGATCACGATCGGGAGGTAGAGCCCGAGCGGATCGGCGACGACCCGTGCCTTCCGCTCCGTGATCTCGCGGGAGCGGGGCCCCGGTATCTCCGTACGAAGCTCGATTGCGCGCGTGACGGCCACGGGGCCACGATAGCCACTCCGCCCGACGGGGAATCGCGGTAAGAATCGCCACCATGGTCCTCTCCGACGCGACGATCGCCCGCCTGCTCGCCGAGGGGAGGATGGAGATCGACCCCTACGACGCGGCGCTGCTGCAGCCGTCGAGCGTCGATGTCCGCGTCGACCGGTTCTTCCGCGTCTTCCACAACAACCGCTACCCGTTCATCGACGTCAAGGTCGAGCAGGCGGAGCTGACCGAGCTCGTCGAGGTCGACGGCGACCACCCGTTCGTCCTTCACCCCGGCGAGTTCGTGCTCGGCTCGACGCTCGAGCGGATCCGGTTGCCAGACGACCTCGTCGCACGCCTCGAGGGCAAGTCGAGCCTCGGGCGGCTCGGCCTCCTCATCCACTCGACCGCGGGCTTCATCGACCCTGGCTGGGACGGCCACGTCACGCTCGAGCTCTCGAACGTCGCCAATCTGCCGATCACGATCTATCCGGAGATGAAGATCGGGCAGATCTCCTTCATGCAGATGACGGAGCCGGCGGCGACCCCGTATGGCGCCGAGGAGATCGGCTCGAAGTACAAGGGCCAGCGCGGGCCGACCGCGAGCCGCTACTGGCAGAACTTCGAGGCGGACGCTTGACCGTCCTCGTCACCGGCGGGACAGGCTTCGTCGGGCCGTACGTCGTGCATGCGCTGCGCGCGCGGGAGACTCCGGTGCGCGCGCTCGTGCGGGATCCGGCGCGCGCCACGCGCCTCGCGGCCTGGGGCGTCGAGCTGGCTCCGGGCGACGTGACCGATCCGGCTTCCCTCCGCGCCGCTTGCGAGGGCGTGGACGCGGTCGTCCATCTGGTCGCGATCATCCGCGGCCGACCTGCCGACTTCGAGCGCGTCATGTCGCAGGGAACCCGGAACGTCGTCGCGGCTGCGCAAGAGGCGGGCGTCCGGCGGTTCGTGCTCGCGAGCGCGCTCGGGCTCGACGAGCGGTCGAAAGACGCCGTGCCGTACTTCGCGGCGAAGTGGGAGATGGAGGCGTCCGTCCGGGAGTCCGGGCTCGAACACGTGATCTTCCGGCCGAGCTTCGTCTTCGGCAGCGACGGCGGCGTCCTGCCGACCTTCGTCCGGCTCGCGCGCTTCGCGCCGGTGACGCCGATCGTCGGCCGCGGGAGGCAGCGGCTGCAGCCGATCTGGGTCGAGGACGTCGCGGAGTACTACGCCCTCTCGCTCACCGAGCCGGCGGCGGCGAACCGCACCTTCGAGCTCGGCGGTCCCGAAGCCGTGAGCTGGAACGAGTTCTGGGAGCGCCTCAAGCGCGTGCTCGGCGTGCGCCGTCCGTCGGTGCACGTCCCGGTCGGCGCGATGCGGCTCCAGGCGACGGTGACCGAGCGGCTCCCCGGCGCGCCGGTCACGCGAGACCAGCTCACCATGCTCGAGCTGGGCGACAATGTCGTCACCGACCCGAGCGCGGTCGAGACGTTCAAGCTCCCGCTCGTGCCGCTGGACGAGCAGCTCCGCCGCGCGACATGACGCGCGGTGTCGTCTACGCCGAGCCGGACGCGGCGCCGGCGGTCGAGGAGCTCACCGTCGACCCGCCCGGGCCGCGCGAGGTACTCGTCCGTGTCCTCGCCTGTGGGCTCTGCCACTCCGACCTCCACATCGTCGAGACGAAGGGCTGGGGGTCGCACTTTCCGATCCTGCTCGGACACGAAGGCGCCGGCGTCGTCGAGGAGATCGGGAGCGAGGTGACCTCCGTCGCTCCCGGCGATCGCGTCGTCGTCGCGTGGCGCGCGCCCTGCGGCGACTGCCCGCAGTGCGGGCGGGGCGATCCCAGACGCTGCTCTTCACAGCTCCGGGCCAAGCGGCGGCTGCACCGCGCTGCCGACGGAGCCCTGCTGACGCCGGTGCTGCGCTGCGGCACGTACGCCGACCACGCGGTCGTGCACGAGGCCTGCGCCGTCAAGGTGCCGGAGGAGCTGCCGGTCGAGCAGGCCGCGCTCCTCGC
>JAICZB010000164.1 GCA_025933895.1 Thermoleophilia bacterium | reverse complement strand
GTGGCTGCTGACCGGGGAGGAGCGGTACCGCGACGTCGCGGAGCAGACGCTCGACTACATGCTGCGCGAGCTGAGGCTGCCGAGCGGCGGGTTCGCATCGTCGCAGGACGCGGACACCGACGGGGTCGAGGGGCTCACGTACACGTGGACGCCCGAGGAGGGAGCGCCGCCCGAGCTGCTCGAGCCGTTCGAGCACGGCCGCTCGATCCTGCGCGGCGAGATCGACGACGAGACACGCGCGCGGCTGCTCGAGATTCGCTCGCGCAGGCCGCAGCCCGCGCTCGACGACAAGGTGATCGCTGCCTGGAACGGGCTCGCGCTGGCGGCGCTCGCGGAGGGAGCCCGCCGACTCGGCCGGCCGGACATCCTCGCCGCCGCCCGCGAGCTGGGAGAGCTGCTCGCTGCCGAGCCGCTATGGCGGACCTTCCGCGACGGTCGGCCGAAGTACCCCGCCTACCTCGAGGACTACGCGAATGTCGCACACGGCCTCTACGAGCTGCACGTCGCGACCGGCGAGCTCCGCTGGCTGCGCGAGGCACGACGGATCGCTGTCCGCGCCGTCGAGCTCTTCGGCGACCCCGAGCGCGGCGGCTTCTTCCTCACGCCGGCGGACGGCGAGCAGCTCGTCGCACGGCAGAAGGTGTTCGACGACAACCCGACGCCGTCGGGGAGCTCGATGCTCGCCTTCGTCCTCCTCCGGCTCGCGCGGATCTGGGGCGACGACGAGCTCGAGCGGGAGGCCGTAGGTGCCGTCCGGCTCGTTCGCGATCTCCTCACCCGCGCGCCGGTCGCGTTCGGCTGGGCGCTCTGCGCGCTCGATCTCCATCTCTCGCCGCCGCGGGAGCTCGCGATCGTCGGCGGCGCGGACACCGCAGTCGCCCGCGCCGCCCTGCGCGGGTTCGATCCCAACGGCGTCGTCGCCTTCGGCCCGGCCGACGACGTTCCGCTGCTCGAGGGCAAGACGCTCGTCGAGGGCGCGCCGGCGGTCTACGTCTGTGAGCGCTTCGCGTGCCGCGCTCCCGTCACCGACGCGGCGGAGCTGGCCTGAAACGACGAGGGGGAGCCGGAGCTCCCCCTCGCGTCGAGTAGCTCCGGCCTAGTGGATGCCGGTGTAGAGCTTGCCGAACGAGTGCCAGTCGCCGGTCTTGCCGCCGCTCCACCTGATGAGCTTGAGCTGCTCCATCGGGAAGTTGCGCTTCTTCGACGTCTTGACCGTCATCCCCGGATAGATGAACGGGTTGGCGTTCTTGCCGCTCTCGTTGAGATGGCGCAGGGCTTTCATCAGGCCCGCGCGGGTCAGGTTCTTACCGGCGTGCTCGAGCGCGTCGACGAAGGTCCACCCGACGGCGAGCCCGTACACGATGTTCGCGTCGCCCTCGGCCAGGGACTGCTCGAGCTGCTGGTTGCCGGTGGCCGCGATGATCTTCTTGGCGAGCTTCATCCCCTTGAGGTTCGCCTGCGTCGTTGGGCTCGCGGTGTACGCGCTGGAGATGATGCCGTTCAGGTCGGCACCGGGCTGGGCGTTGGCGGCCGCGAGCTCGAAGAGGCGGTTCGCCGAGACGTTGTTGACCAGCGTGAGCGGATTCCATCCGATCGCGGTCCTGTCGACGAGCGCGAAGATCGTCGGCTGCGGCGTCGCGAAGATCACGAGCGTGTTCGCACCCTTCGTCTCCATCTTCACGAGATGGGTGGCGATCACCTGGGCCGAGTCGGTGGGGTTGTACGCCTCCGCATCGACGATCTGGCTCTTGTGCGAGCCGAGCCCGGTCTTCAAGCCGGCGAGGTAGTTCTGGCCGTACGCGTCGGCCTGGTAGAGGACGCCGATCTTCGCGCCGGGCTTGTTGTTGAGGATGTACTTCGCATAGACCTTCGCCTCGCCCGGATAGTCCGGCTGCCAGCCCAGCGTCCACGGCTTCGCCGTCTTCGAGGCCGGGCACTTGTGGTGGACGCACTGGCCCCAGTACGCGTCGCCCGTGGCGACGAGCACCTGCGGGATCTTCCGCTTGTTGAGGTAGTTCCAGGTCGAGAGGATCGGGGCGGTCCCGAGGCTGCCGACGATCGCGAAGACGTGATCCTTCTCGACGAGCTTCTTGGTCTGCCCTGGAGTCTGGGACGGGTCGTACTGGTCGTCGAGGGTGATGTCCTTGATCTTGCGGTGGAACACGCCTCCGTGGGCGTTGACGTACGCGTAATACGCCTGCTCGGCGGCAGGGATGGTCTTGTACAGCGACGCCACGCCTGTGAACGGGAAGGTGCCTCCGATCACGATCTTGTTCTTCGTCACGCCGGGCGTGCTCGAGTGCGAGGCAGCCGCGGCGCTCGCCGCTGCGGCTGTGGCAATGAGAGCAAAGAGCAGCGCTCCCAGCTTCCTACGGTTGACAGCCATGGACGCCCCCTCCGGGTTCGGTTGTGTCCCTAGAGACGAGTTCGCGAGCAGTTTGATTGAGATTGACCCGCGGTTCAAGCACGCTTAAGCCTTCGGAGCTGCGTAAGCAGACCGGCGAAGCCGCCCGGGAGCAGAAGCATGACGAGAATGACAGCCGCTCCGAAGACGACGTCCTGGCCGTGGCTCGAGCCGATCACCGGCACGCTGCTCGAGACGGTCGGCAGCAATGCGATGAACGCGGCGCCGACCAGCACTCCCCAGAGCGTCCCGAGGCCTGCCGCCGCTGCACCGATCAGGATCTTCAGGGAGAGGACGATGCCGAACTCGTCCGGCGCCGCGAAGCCGTTCGTCGCGAGGACGAACAGCGATCCGGCGACGCCCGCGTAGGCGGCGGAGATGCCGAAGGCGAGCGTCTTGTAGACGGGCAGCTCGATCCCCGAGGCGACGGCCGCGATCTCGCTGTCGCGGACGGCGCGGAAAGCGCGGCCGACCCGGCCGCGCAGGATCAGCCACGCGAGCACGAAGAGGATCGCCGATACGGCCCAGGCGGCGCCGTACAGCCAGACGTTGCTCACGGTTTTCGCGGTCTGGACGCCGTCCCTGCCGCCGAGGAACTTCGACCACTGAAGCGGCAAGAGCGGCACCGAGACGGCGAGCGCAAAGGTCGCGAGCGCGAGATACGCGCCCGAAAGTCGCAGCGCGGGCAGGCCGAGCAGCAAGCCGACGACGAAGCAGATCGCGAACGCCATCACCATCGTCACGACGAGATTCGTGTTGTGGTCTCTCGACATGACGGCGGTCGTGTAGCCGCCGATCGCCATGAAGGCGCCGTGACCGATCGAGATCTGGCCCGTGTAGCCGGTGAGGATGTTCAGCCCGAGAACGGCGACGAAGAAGATCCCGACCTGGGCCACGAGCGAGACGTTGTAGTCGCTGAGCGTGAACGGCAGAACGCAAAGCAGTGCCGCCACCGCAGCGAGCGAAGCGAGAGCGGGAATGCGTGCCTTCATACCCGCCGCACCTCGCGATGACCGAAGAGTCCTGACGGCTTGAGCAGGAGCACGACGAGGAGGACGGCGAAGGCGAGCGGGGTCTGCAACTCGGTCGTGATCGCAGGCACGTACTGGACGACGAGGTTGAGCGAGATCCCGATCGCGAGGCCCCCGACCACGGCTCCGGCAGGGCTCTCGAGGCCCCCGAGGACGGCGGCGGCGAAGGCGTAGACCAGGATCGGCTGCATCAGCGTCGGCTGGAGCACGAACTGCGAGGGCTCGGCCACCAGGCCCGCGACGGCGCCGAGCACGGCGGCGAGACCCCAGCCGATCGCGAGCATCCACTCGACCCGGACACCGACGAGCGCCGACTCTGCCGGCCGGAGCGCCGCGGCGCGCATGCCGAGACCGAGCTTCGTGAAGCGGAAGAGGGCCCAGACGAGCAGCACCGAGACGATGACGACGACGAACATGCCGGGATAGAGCCGCGCGATGGAGACGCCGCCGACGTGGTAGATCTTCGTCCCGAACGGCGAGGGCATGAACTTGAAGTCGCCTCCCCAGACCCAGTTGACGAGGCCGTCGATCAGAATGAAGAGGCCGACGGTGACGATGACCGCGGCGATCACCGACCGGTGCAGCACCGGTCGGATCAGCACGACCTCGAGCACGGCGCCGACCACGAAGGCGATGGCGAGAGTCGCGAAGAACGCCTCCCAGTAGGACAGCCCCCACTTGATCAGCTGGTAGGCGACGTACGTCGTCGCCATGGCGAGCTCTCCCTGCGCGAAGTTGACGACGTGGGTCGCGCGGTAGACGAGGACGAGCGCGAGCGCGAGGCTCCCGTAGACGGCGCCGAGCGCGAGCCCCTGCACCGTCAGCTGGGCGAAGATCGCGCTGCGCAACGAGCCGACGATCAGTCCTGCTGCAGCGGCGACGAGGAGCAGGCTGACCGGCTGGACGACTCCGCCGAGCGCGGCCCCGCGGTCGCGGAGTCCTTCGAGCCTGGAGGTGGCCGCCGACGCCATCAGTAGCCGAGGTAGCTGCGGCGGACGGAGTCGTCGGCCCTGAGCTCGTCGCTCGTGCCGGAGAGCGCGACGCGCCCCGCTTCGAGCACGTAGCCGGCGTCGGCGGCCTGCAGGGCGAGGTGCGCATTCTGCTCGACGACGAGGACGGTCAGGCCTTCCTGCTCGTTCAGCTCGCGGACGATCCGGAACAGCTCGGCGACGAGCACGGGTGCGAGCCCGAGCGACGGCTCGTCGAGCAGCAGGAGCCGCGGCCGGTGCACGAACGCGCGCGCGAGCGCGAGCATCTGCTGCTCGCCGCCGCTGAGCGTCCCGGCCTGCTGCCGCCGGCGCTCCGAGAGCCACGGGAAGTACGAGAAGACGCGCTCGAGCTCCGGCTGGATCGAGCCGCGGCGGCTGTAGGCGCCGAGGCGCAGGTTCTCCCAGACGGTCAGCTCCGAGAACGTGCCGCGGCCCTCCGGCACGTGGGCGACGCCGAGGTGGGCGACGCTGGCGGGGCCGAGCCGGTCGATCGGACGGCCGCCGAGCCGGATCCGTCCCGATCGCCGCACCGTCCCGGAGACGGCGCGGAGCGTGGTCGTCTTGCCCGCGCCATTGGGGCCGAGCACGGTGACGACGGAGCCCTCCTCGACGGCGAGCGAGATCCCGTGCAGCACGTGGACCGGGCCGTAGCGCGCCTCGACGTCCTCGAGCTCCAGGAGCGCGGTCACGCGGCCAGCTCTCCGCCGAGGTACGCCTCGATCACCGCGGGGTCGCGCTGCACGTCGGCGGGCACGCCGGCGGCGATCGTGCGGCCGAAGTTCAGGACGTGCACGTGCTCGCAGACCTCCATCACGAGCCGCATGTGGTGCTCGACGAGGAGAATCGTCAGCTCGCGCTCGTCGCGCAGGCGGCGGATCAGACCGACGAGCTCGTCGACCTCCTCGTGGTTCAGGCCGCCGGCGGGCTCGTCGAGGAGGAGCAGCCGCGGCCGGCCGGCGAGCGCGCGCGCGAGCTCGACGCGCTTCAGCGTCCCGTAGGGGAGGCCCGACGCCCGGCGATGTGCGTGCTCCGCGATCCCGACGTCGTCCAGCGTCTCGAGCGCGTGGCGCTTCTGCTCGCGCTCGCGCTGCAGGCGGGTGGCGACGTGCGCTCCCACGAGGACGTTCTCGAGCACGGTGAGATTCGGGAACAGCTCGAGGTTCTGGAAGGTGCGGGCGATCCCGAGCCGGATCACGCGACTCGGCCGCACACGCCGGAGCGAGCGTCCGTCGAAGACGATATCGCCGGAGTCGAGCCGGTAGAGGCGCGTGATCGCGTTGAAGGCCGTGGTCTTCCCGGCGCCGTTCGGGCCGATCAGCCCGACGATCGAGCCTTCGGCAACCTCGAGGCAGACGTCGTCGAGCGCGACGATCCCGCCGAAACGCAGTCGAGCGTGGTCGAGCGCAAGAAGCCCCCTTGCCACCGGACCCGAGCCTAGAGCATCGGAGGCCGCGAGCGGAAACGCGTCAGCCCGCGTCTTGCAGCGAGCGCCCGCCTGCGGATTGCATGCCGGCGAGCATTCCCGGCGGTGAGGCGCCGTCCGGGAAGCGGGCGAGCAGCTCGGTGAGGAGCGCGTCCGGCTCCCAGCCGTCCGGCGCGTCGAGCAGCTCGTCGGCGCTCCAGCCGCGCAGTACGTTCACCGAGCCGCCCCAGACGTGGAGGACCTGGCCGGTGATCGCCTGCGCCTC
>JAICZB010000002.1 GCA_025933895.1 Thermoleophilia bacterium | reverse complement strand
CGGTCGGCGGCGGCGACACAACGCTGGAAGGTCAGACCAAACAGTCGACATTCGGAATCGAGTCAGCCGCCGCCGACCGAGTCTCTGCCAGCCACCGGACGCCGCCACAGCAGCGAGGATGACATTGAGTTCCGGAATGACGCCTGACGCTGTGCCGGAACGACAGAGACACGGAAGTGACGGTTCGTCGGGGTCGTCTCAGTTCGCTGCTGCTCGGGCTTGGTTGAGCAGTGCGTCTGTCTGCTCGAGGGCTGGCTTGTAGCCCGTGAAGACGAACAGTTCGCGTGCTTGTCGGAGGGGCTGCTCGGCTTCCGGATCGGCGAGGGCGTGGAGGGTGCGGCCTTGGCCGAGGAGGGCGTATGCCTGTTCGGGAAGGTTGCCAAACTGCTGCCAGCGTTGGGCGGCGTCTGTGTAAAGGCTGGCCGCTTGGGTGTGCTTCGCGGCGGCTTCCGCCATTTGCGCCTCACAGCTGACAAGGACGTGTTCGTAGAGAGCGGTGACGGGTAGCACGCCTTCGGTCAAGCTGCGGGCGAGATCGAGGTCGCTTAGGTCGAGCGCGAGACGGACGAGGCAGGGCAGCAGGTTCGCGTAGAACGGGTCGTTGCGGGCGGCTTGGGTCCGGTCGAGTTCGCGGAGGAGCTGACGGGCCTGTTCGGGCTGTTTCTTCCCATGGAGGATGCTGGCGGCGCCCGCAACCGCCATTGTCAAATACTGTGGTTCGCCGCTGTCGCGGGCGGCCTTTAGCGTAGCCTTCGTGTCAGGGGCGTTCTTGTGCTGGCCGCGCTCGGCTAGGAGAAGTTGCCGCAGGGAGCGCACTGCGAGGAAACTGACACTGGAGGTCTGTTCGAGCCGGTCGGCCAGGCGGGCAGCTTCGGTGACGGCATCCTCGGTCAGGCCCAGGTCGGCCAACAAAAACGTCAGTCCAACGGCCATGAAATCGGCGTTCGTGGTGATGCCGCGTCGCCGGGCGAAGTCAATCCCCTCGCGCTTTAGGTCATAGCCAGCCTGCGGGCCTTCGTAGATCCAGGCTTCGATGGAAAGGTTGTTGTAAAGCATCGCGGCGATTGTGTTCTCGCTCTGCTCGATAGCGAGACTGAGCGCCCTGCGCATCTCCTCGATCCCATCTCGCTCGCCCTGGCTTGCTCGAGCGGCGCCACGGCGGCCGAGCGCTTCTACAGGTTGGGGCAAATCGAGACGTGCTGCGAGGTTCAGCGCTTTGTCGGCAGCCACCACAGCTTCTTTGCCGGCGCCGGATAGCCAAAGTGCTCGCGCCTGTTGCGTGTAGGCAGAGACCAGCTCCGGGCCCGGCGGCTCGGCTTCGAGCAGCCGCAGCGCTTCCACGAGCGTCGCCTCCTGCTCGGGATCGCCGAGTTCGCGCAGGACAGCGTGCAGTTTGCTGAGCGTTCTGCCCACGCCCAAGGTGTCTCCTCGCTGCCGGTGGAAGGTGAGGGCTTGATCGAGTGCGTCTCGCGCTTCTTGCAGCCGGTTCAGGTGAAGCGCCGTCCAGGCCCAGCGTTCCAGCAGCAGCGGCCTCTGCGGATCGTCCTCAGAGGCAAGAGCAAGTGCAAGGGCGAGGTTCCGTTCGGCCCGTTCCACGTCGAGGCCAAATGCGCGCTCCCCGGCCAGACCGAGATAGCGCACCGCGTGCGCGCGTAAGTGCGGGTCATCGGCCAAGCCGACAGCCCGGCTCAACTCAACGGCGGCCACGTAGTGGTGGGCGAGCACGTCGGCCAAGTCTTCTGCCCGCTCGCCGGCCTTCTCGCCGATCCACTCCGCGGCGTTCTGGTGCCTCTCCGCTCGCTTAGCCCGCGGGATCTGGCCGTAACAGACATCCCTGACCAGGACATGCCAGAAGTTGTACTCAGCCTCACCCTGCATCGAGCTGGTACGGCTGGGGCGGACGAGCTCCTTGCGGCTTAGCTCGTGCAAGGCCCGCTCCACCTCCCCGGCCTCCCTGTCACCCATCGCAGCGAGCGCGCCGGCCCAGAACACCTTGCCCAGGACCGAGGCGTCCTGCAACAGGCTCTTGCGCTCCGGACTAAGCGTGTCCAAGCGAGCGGCGATCAGGGCCTGCACCGACTCCGGCACCATCGTGTCGGCGCCAAGCTCGCCCCGATCCGCGAGCAGGCGCACGAACTCCTCCGCATACAACGGATTCCCACCCGCACGCTCCAACAGCGCCTGCTGCGTGTCCACTGGCAGCACCGTCCGCTGCAACAAGGAGGAGACAAGCCGGGCCGTCTCCTCGTCGCTCAGTCGCGCCAGGTTGATCGTGTGTGCGTTGCGCAACCCCGCGGCCCAGTTCGGATGCTGCTCCTGCAACTCCGGCCGGGCCGTGCATAGCAGGAGCAAGGGCACGCCTTCGGCCCAGTCGGCGAGCTGCTCCAGAAACTCGAGCAGGGCGTCGTCGGCCCAGTGCAGATCCTCGAACAGCAGCACCGTCTCCCGCCCGGCCGCCAGCGACTCGAAGAAGCGCCGCCAGGCGGTGAACGACTCCTCCTGCGAGGCCGGCTGCGACGGTGCCCCCACCAGCGGCGCCAGCCGGGCCAGCAGCCAGGGGCGGTCCGGCTCCGCCTCGGGAACCGCCCGCGCCAGCTTCGCCTCCGCCTCCTGCGGCGAGTCCGATTCCAGGATCCCGCACTCGGCCTTCACTACCTCCCCCAACGCCCAGAAGGCGATCCCCTCCCCATAGGGCAGACAGCGCCCCTGCCGCCAGCGGGTCAGGCCGGGCCGCTGCTCGATATGCGCGAACAACTCCGCGCAGAGCCGGCTCTTACCCACCCCCGGCTCCCCGACGACGGTCACCAGCTGGCAGGACTGCTGCTGCACCGACCGCTCAAACGTCGATATCAACAGCTGCCGTTCCAATTCGCGACCGACCAGCGGCGTCGCTTGCATCCGCGTCACATCACTGCCGAACCGCGCGCGCGCCTGCACCGGCCGGTAAATAGCGAGCGGCTCCGCCTTGCCCTTCACAAACACCGGCTCCAACCGCTCCCAGTCGAAGACCCGCTCCGTCGCGCGATACGTCTGCTCCGACACGGCGACCCCGCCTACCGGGGCGGCACCCTGCAACCGGGACGCCGTGTTCACCACGTCGCCGGTCACGATCCCCTCACCCTCCTCCGGGCGGGCACCGAGCGCGACCACCGCCTCACCAGTGTGGATCCCCACCCGCACCTGCAACGAGAGACTCGCGTCTTCGGCGTTCAAAGCCTCGATCGCCTCCAGAATCCGCAACCCCGCCCTGACCGCCCGCTCCGCGTCATCCTCGTGCGCCGCCGGCGCCCCGAACACCGCCATTACGGCATCCCCCACGAACTTCTCCACCGTCCCCCCGAACCGATCGATCACCTCCCGCAGCCGCTGGTGATATGGGCGAATCCGGGCCCTCACATCCTCCGGGTCAGCCATGTCGGAAGCTGCGGTGAAGCCGACCAAATCGCAGAAAAGGACGGAGACGATCTTCCGCTCCTCCTGAACTGAGGCAGGAGGTTGCTCGATCAGAGCCGCCGTGCAGAAACCGCAGAACTGGAAGCCCTCGGGGTTCTCCCTGCCACATGAAGGGCAGACCACCACGAGACGAGTCTAAGCGGCTCCGGCTTTTAGGTAGAGGAGGAAGCCCCTGCCGCGTCTGTCCCGTGAAGACAGCGACAACGCCTCACGGTAGCGACGGTCTGAGGGAAGGAGTCTCGGATGGGCGAGTGTCTTTACGCCTGAGGCTTCGCCTGTCTACTCGTCCACCAGGACAGGCCGGACACTGCGGTACGGAGCCGCATGCAGCGGGCCCGGCGGAAACAGGAGCCCGTTCAGGACGGACTGAGCGGTCCCAGGCGCACCGGACGGGACAATCTCGGCCGGCTTCCTAAACCGCGTGCGCATGTTCGATTCTTGCCGGGGCACTAGTAGTAGGCGCGGTGCTGGCGGAGGTCAGCTCTCTGTGGTTGCCAACCTTCTTGCCGACACCTACCTTCTCGGGGTGCTGCGGTTCGGGATCCTCGGGCCGATCGAAGTCGCCGCCGCCGACGGCCCCCTTCCGCTCGGTGGCCCACGGCAGCGATCGACGCTCGCCCTCCTCCTGCTGAACGCGAACCGCGTCGTCTCGATCGACGAGCTGGCCGACGCGCTCTACGCCGGCAGGCCGCCGGTGACCGCCGTGACCCAAGTGCACAAGCAGATCGCCGAACTGCGGCGAGTGCTTGGACCCGAGACGATACGTACGCAGGGCTCCGGCTACGTGATCAACATCGCGCGGAACCAGTTCGACCTCCCGCGCTTCGAGAGGCTGCTGGCCGACGCGGCCGAAGCCATGTCACGGTCTGATGCCGCCGGCGCTGTCGAGCTCCTGAAGGACGCGCTGGCCCTCTGGCGAGGAGAAGGTCTCGGGGACCTGCGTGGCGAGGAGTTCTTCGTGCCGCACGCTCGGCGGTTAGAGGAGCTCCGACTCACGGCGCACGAGCGGCTGGCGGAAGCAGAGCTCGCGCTTGGGCGCCATGCAGAGGTCGCCGCCGAGCTGGAGCGTCTCGTCGCCCTGTACCCCCTGCGCGAGTCGCTGCGGGCACTGCAAATGCTCGCCCTCTATCGCTCGGGGCGTCAGGCGGAGGCGCTTGAGGTCTTCCGACACGCGCGGGGCGAGCTTGTCGAGCAGTTCGGGATCGAGCCCGGCTTGGCGCTTCGAGCCGCGGAGCGCGCGATCCTGCAACAGGATCCGGCGCTCGAGCTCGATCGAGCGGCCGTTGACGAGGCGCGGTCGATCCTGCTGCTCGCCTCGCGCCATTCCGCATTCGACGAACTCCTGGCAATTGCGCAGCCGCTTGCGGCCTCACGCGAGCTGATCCTGGCACGGCTCGTCGCCGACGAGGACGACCTCGCCGGAGCGGCAGAGGTCGCTAACGCGCACAGCCGGCGCCTCAGCAGGAATGCTCGGACGGCGGTCTTCACGAGCACCAATCCGGCAGATGACGCCGTCCGGCTCGCCGACTCCTACGCCGTCGAGCTCGTACTTACGAATTCTGTGGAAGGGATCGATGGCGAGCACCTGCCCGACGAGCTCGCTGCGCTCTTCGACCACTCCCCGGCCGATGTCGGAGTGGTCTCCGGCGCTCCACGAGTCTCGGACAGCATCTTCGTTCCGTTCGGTGGCGGCGAGCACGAATGGGCGGCACTCGAGCTCGCGACGTGGGTCGCGGCCGCCGCCGGCGCCGAGATCGTACTCCTGGGAACAGGCTCCGACCCGCAGAGCGGGCGTCGGGACGCGAGTCGGCTCCTCGCCGACGCAGCCGTGGCGGCGCAGCGGCTCGCCGGCGTCTCCACTCGCCCAATACTCGCCCCCGCCTCGCCGGAAGGGCTGCGATACGCCGTGGAGTCGGCCGACGTCGTGATCATCGGCGTCGTCGAGGGCTGGCGGACCGCCGGCATCGGCGACGCCAGGCGCGCACTGGTGGCGGGAGGCGTGCCGCTCGTGCTTGTCCACCGAGGGCCTCGCCCGGGCGGCCTCGCGCCCATGGAGAGTCGCACCCGCTTTTCCTGGACGCTCGCTACTCGCAGGCCGTCTGATTGGAAGTGACGAAATTCGCGTACGCCTGCGGGCTGCCGTTTCCCGTGTCATGAGGGTTGCCCTCGTACAGCCCGACTGCCGAGACCGTTTGGCCGTCCTGGGTCTCGAAGATCAAGTTGTTTCCCACCACGTAGGCCGAGTGGACGCCGTCCGCGTGCTTGAGAACGATTCCATCGCGCGACGGCTTCCAGCGAGCGCCGTACGCCCGTTTCGCCGCGGCAAGGGTCGAGCAGGGGCCAATCCCCGCCGCGGTGCGGTACGACCTGTTCCAGGTCGTGATGATGTGCGCCCGCTGGCCCGGCGCGGGGATGGACGTCTTTTGCTTCGGAAAGTAGACGGCGACTTCCGGTTGCTGGAAAGACAGGGTGGGATAGTCGACAACGCCCGCCAGCGAGTAACTGAGAGGGCCGAAGTGCTTCCTGTAGTACCCGGCCGACCTGCCGAGGGGCGCGCCCGCGATCGCGCTCTGGGTGATCTGCGATCGCTCGTGCCTGCCTGCTCCTCCTTCGAGAACGAATCCGGCGGTGACCGCCGCGGCGACGGCCGTCGCAACGACGATTGCGACCACCGGTCTGCGAACGCGCCTGCTTCTGCGGCGGTTCCCCCTGGCTGCCGTACGCGCGGCGTCGAGGAGCTCGCCGCCGGAGCCAAACCGTTCGCTCGGCTCCTTGGCGAGCGCCTTTGCGAAGAAGTCGTCCCAGGCCGCGGGGAGCTCGGGGCGAAACTCCGTCGGGCGAGGCGGGGGGTCGTTGAGATGCGCGAACACGACGGAGAGCTCGCTCTCCCGCTCGAACGGCCTCGCTCCGACCAGGCACTCGAAGAGGACGCAGCCGAGCGAGTACAGGTCGGAACGCCGGTCGACCTGGGTTCCGTGGATCTGCTCCGGCGGAACGTAGTCGATGGTGCCGACGAAGCCGCGGTCGCCCGTGAGGCTCGAGACCGAGGAGACGTGACGAGCCAGCCCGAAGTCGCAGACGAGCGCGCGCTCCTCGCCGTCGCGCACGGTCACGAGGATGTTGCCCGGCTTGACGTCGCGGTGGACGAGGCCGAGCTGGTGCGCCGCGTCGAGCGCATCTGCGACCTGTGCGATCAGCCAAAGGGCGCGGGCCGGCTCGAGAGGCGCTTCCCAGCGGAGGATCTCGCGTAGATCGGACCCCTCCACATACTCCATGGCGAGATAGAGATGGCCCTCGGTTTCACCTGAGGAGATCGTCGTGACGACACTGGGATGGCGGAGACTTGCGGCGAGCGCGCACTCGCGCTCGAACCTCTCGCGGAAGCGCATATCGTGGCTCGGCCCCGCGGCGATGATCTTGACGGCGGCGAGATCGCCCGACGCGACCGTTGCGGCGAGGTACACCGTTCCCATTGCGCCCGCGCCCAAAGGCTCGCAGATCCGGAACCCCCCGACAACCGTGCCTTGCGCGAGCGTCGACACAACCGAATTTCAGCCGTTACACGCTCCCGAATCAAGGCCCGGAATGCCGTGCGGTCGCACGGGGAGCGGCTGGTCTCGAGGGAGGCGCGGTTGGAAGCCGTCGCGGTAGACGCGCTCGCCGCCGAATCCCTTGCTGCTCGAGGACCGTCGGATCGTGCGTCAAGCGTGTATCACGCGCGACTCGCCGCCCGGTGAGAGGGTGCTGGCCCAGCGACCGCCTCGCCCTCTCGACCCGGTGAACTGTGTGGCCGGAGAGGGCGGCATGAGCGGCCCTCTCCGGCAGGCTTGATTGGGCCGATCGGCTACGGGCAGCCGTTGTTCGTGCCGCCGACTTGGTTCGGTCCGTCATCCGGGAGACCGCCCGTGATCGACGGTGTGTTCCTCGAGCAAGTCGCGTCGTGGGCGATGGTGTTGTCGTTGAACTCCAGGACGCCGCCGGGGACAGCGCTGTTGCCCGAGAACGTGGCGTCGTTGCCCACTTGGATGTCGCCGACTTCGAGTGATGAAGGCCCGAAGAATCCCGACAATGCCTTGTTGTTCGTGACGACGAGGTCGTGGCCGACGGTGTCCGGCTGGGTGCCAACGCAGGCGGAGAACGGTGGCGTCGAATCGCCGATCGTGAAGCCCAGCGTGACCCAGCGGTTCGTCATCAGCAGGTCGTTGCCTACGTCCAGGTCGCAGAGGCTGTCGAACACGAAGGCGCTGGGATCCGGTGGACCGGGCGAGCCGTCGACGATGACGTCGTGGCCGACGGTCACCCGCCCGTTCGCACCGTCCGGTGGTGGCCCCGTGCTGCCGATTTGGATGCTGCCCGCGTGGGTCGCAATCAGGTCATGCCCGATCCTGGCGAGGCCTGCGCCGAAGAAGCCGTGGAAGCCGACCTTGACGTCGTGGCCGATCGTCGAGTTGCCCAGCGTGGCGCCCGAGTCGTTGCCTAGGGTCTCGTTGTACCCGATCGAAGAGTTCGTCACGTCCGTTCCCGCGCCGTTCTGCACGATCAGGTTCTGCGTGATAGTCGCGTGGTCGATGGCGCAGTAGCCGCCGATCGGCACGATTAGGTTGGTCGTCTGGCCGCTGAACGTCTGCGTGTTCTGGTCGCAGACGACGGTGCGGTCAGAGCCGGCCGCCGCTCCCTGCAAGCCCGCGGCCAGGAATGCGCCGCAGCACGCGAGAACGACAAGCGCTTTCTTCCTCATTTGCTGCTCCCTTCGGGTTGGCACTGTCGTGCCCGAACCCTCGGCTCCCTCGCTACCGGCCAGCTACCGGCGCGCTACCGAACGCTTAGTAATGCGGTATTGGCAAGCCGGAATCGCTCAAGGTCATTCCCCGCTACTGGGCCAGGCGACGGTTCTCTCACCAGACGCAGCGCCGCCGTCCTCTTAGGGGCAGGTATTTGTAGGCGCTCTCGTCTACCGGCCGTCTACGAGGACAAGCCGGACACACTGGTATTGCGGAGTACTGAGCGCACCCAGCGGACACGCAAGCCCGTTCACGACGGACTGTGCGGACACAGACGTACACGGAGGACATTCTCGGCCGGCTTCCTAAACCGCGTGCGCAAGTTCGATTCTTGCCGGGGGCACTTACGTTCAGCCGCACTGGGCAACTCAGGGGGCAACAGAAGTCGCTCGATTACGGGAACTAGCGCCGCAGCGAACTCTCGCCCGGGGATGCGTGCCTCGACATGCCTGTCGTTCAGCTTCGGCGGGGGTAAGCCTCTGCGGCGACCTCGCCGGCGACTCCGACTTTCTCGACCACGGTGAGTTGGTCGGCGACGGCGACGATTCGTTCGGCGCCTGCTTCGACCGAGGACTGCTCGTGGCCCGTGTGGTTGAAGAAGCGGGTCGGGTGTTGCCTGATTGCTTCGTACTGGTCGAAACTGAGGCGGACGATCTCCGTGCAGTCGCTGTTGGGGCATTCGCAGACGAAGGGAACGTTGCCGAGGATGGCGGCGCTGTCGGCGGATGCTTGGATGGTCTCGTTGGCGTTGCGGAAGGTGACCTGTGCTTCGCCGATCTCTTCTTGCCGGTCGCTCATCACGTGGCTCGCCTTGCGGCGAACACAATCCTGGTCGTCGGGCGCATGTCGCTCCCTCGGTTGGTGTGTGCCGGGGAAGTGACCTCGCGCACGCCGCTGAGCGGGTGTCGGGCTATCAGTGAGGGGCACTCAAGGTGGCCGCCTCGGCTACTCCAGCGTAGCCGATGCTCGGCTGCTGGAAACACGCGCGGCTATTGCGGTGGCAGATGGAGTGCGCCGTCGATGACCGAGTTGGAGACCTCGACGATCTTCTGGTTGTTGCGCCGGGCGTGCTGTCGCAGCAACTCGAACGCTTCGCGTTCGTCGAACTGGTGGCGTTCCATCAGGATTCCTTTGGCGCGTTCGATCACGGCCCGTCTGCCGAAGGCGTCTTCCAGCCCGTGGTATTCGGCGAAGCGGAGCAGGACGATCTCGAGCGCGCTCTCCAGCGCGCCCTGGTCCGATTCGACGACGTAGGCGAAGATGCCGCGCTTGGCGGCCTCCTGGACAAAGGAGCTGTCCGTGGCAGCGAGCACGGCGATCACCGGGCACTCGGACTCGGCGACGATCTTGGAGATCATCTCGAGGGCATGCTCGTCGCTCTGCCCGAGCGCGACGAGTGCGACATCGGGGTGCTCGTGCGCGGTCGCGCGACCGGCGTCGCCGACCTCCATCTCGGCGGCGACGATCTCGTGGTCGAGACCCCGCACCGCCGCTGCCAGGACCGCAAGCCGCTCGGGGCTCTCATCGGCGATCAACACCCGCAACCGACCCGCGCTCTGACGGGCACCCATCACTCCACCACCCCAAAGTCGACGAGGACTGCTCGTGTAACGGCCGAGGACGGGGGCTCGATCCTGGCCATGATCACTCTAGCTCTGCGGTCTGCACGAATCCAGCTGCGGCCTGTTATTCTCGGCGTGCCGAGGGCGTTTCCTTCGTGCCCCTCTCGAGTCCAGAAACCCGCTTGTGTCGAGTATCTGAGGCTTCTTCCCCGGTGAACGTGCCTGTTCCGGTGCCGGAAGGAGCAAGTCGTGGACGACCTCGATACGCGGCGTAGACGCGCAGCCCTGAACCAGACCCTCTTTCGTGAGGTCAACGAGCGGATCGCGGCGCTCTCCGACCGTTACGCGGACGAGCTGCGGCCGAACTCCTACATCTGCGAGTGCCTGAGCCCCGATTGTGCAGCGATGCTCGAGCTGAGCCACGACGAGTACGAGCGGTTCCGCGAGCAGGGAGCCCGCTTCTTCGTTCTCCCCGGACACGAAGATCCGGCGGTCGAAGACGTCGTCGAGACCACCGAGCAGTACGTGGTCGTGGAAAAGATCGGTGTTGCCAGCGCGATCGCCGAGTCGACCAACCCGCGCCGAAACGGGAGCACACCGTGACGGCCGCAGCACCAGACGCGAACGCGCACGCCTCGACTGCCAGGCCGAAGCTCGTCTTCTTTCATTCGCCTCGGTCCGGTCGCTGCCGCCGGGTGGACGGTTGGATCGCGCAGGTCTTGCAGCATCGAAGCAACCACCACACCTTCGAACTGGTGCGGGTCTCGGTCGACGACCATCCGGATCTGGCGGAGCGCTTCGGCGTGGAAACGGTGCCGACACTCTGCGTCGTGGAGGCTCGACGCCTCCAGAAGCGGATCGCCGCCCCGCGCGGTTGCCGTCAGCTGGAGCGTGACCTTGCCCCGTGGCTGAACTGAGCGGTTAGCCCGAGCCTTAGCGGGTAGGCCCGTCGGATGGACGGGCATGCGTTCCTGCGCGAGACAGCGGCTCTGATTGCGAGCGGCTGGTGTTGCGGTGCCGAGGCCCGCAACAGTTCCGGCTCTGCTGTGGAGGCATCTGATCCATCTGCGACCGCTTGGTCGCTCCGGGGCGCGCTCGCCGTCGTGTCCGACAGACCCGACGGCGGAGTCGACGCTCTGAGAGATGCCCTGTGGGGCATTTCCGGCGTCATTCCCGACTCGGAGCTGGACGGTTGGAACAACGCGGCCGGGCGCACCCAGGGCGACACGCTCCAGATGCTCACCCACGCGCAGACCAGCCTCGACGCAAACCCGCCGCCGGACACCGGCTGGTCCTCCCCAGGTAGCTGACGTCTCGCTACCCGAGCCGCGCCGCTTCTGCCGCGGCGAAGCCGATCTTCTCGACGGTCGCGTAGCCGCGCTCGGCTTCGACCACCCGCTCGTACGTCGCCTCGTGGTCTTCGTGGCCGGCCACGAGCACAAACCAGCTTGGGTTGGCGCGCACGCGATCGTACTCCTCCAGACTGAGCATCACGGCCTCGAAACAGCCGGGGTCACCACATTCGCAGATGAACGGCGCACGATCTCCGCCCTTGAATCCGTAACCGGGCACGATCCGCCGCAAACGATCGTTCGCGGCCCGGAACCGTGTCTGGTCCGAGACCGCCTCCCGCGCCCGCTCATCCTCTCCCGGCACGGTTCGCGTATTCCGCCGACGACGAACTTCACACCAATCGCTCTCACCCCGAACCGTCTACCGACGGCGAGCTTCCTAGACCGCGTGCGCAGGTTCGATTCACTCTCGAACTACGCGGGTGCGGAGCGGAAGAGTGGCGCACCGGTCGGGTGCGTTACCCCGCCGGCACGCTCGAGGGTGACCCCGACGAAGCTTCCGGTCTCCACGCGTCGGCTGAGCCGCACTCGTGCCGTCTTGCCGGTGTCGGAGAAGATGCCGGCCCGTCGCGCCGAGGTCGCGCCTTTCATGACCCAGATCTCGTAGGTCCGACCTCCGGGCGCCGGACGAAGGCCGGAGACGATGAGCACCGCGGAGCGGTCGCCGGAGAGGACGAGCGCTCCTGTGGCGCCCCGGAGCGGCAGTGTCCTCAGCCGGGCGGGCGACGGACGTGTTGCCGCCAACACTCCCAGGACCAGCGCGGTGCACGACGCGGTGACCGCAAGGCCGACAGCCGGAAGCGCCCACCGCGGTCGACCGGGTCCGGCCGGGCGACTCTCCGCGCGCGCCGCAGCCAAGATGCGCCGCCGCAATTCCGCAGGGGGCGCCGCGGCGGGCACCGCGTGCGCGAGTGCCTCGGTGAGGTCGCCGAGCTCGGCCAGCTCCTCGCGGCAGGGCGCGCAGCGGCCGAGATGGCTCTCGTACGCCCGGGCCTCATCGGGCTCGAGGGCGTCGAGCGCGTATCCGGCGGTCAGCTCGTGCATCACCTCGTCCTCCACGGCTCCTCCGAGGGTTGCGGCTCGAGGCCTTCGCGGAGGCGCGAGAGAGCAGCGAACATCTGACTCTTGATCGTCCCTACCGGCCGGCCGAGTCGCTCGGCGAGTTGCGACTGCGTGAAGCCGCCGTAGTAGGCGAGCTCCAACACCTCTCGCTGCTGGTCGGGTAGCCGCGCGAGCGCCGCCTGCACGCGTTCTCGCTCGAAGCGCAGCCAGGCCGAGTCCTCGGCGGACCGCTCTTCGCCTAGACCTTCATCGTTCTCGAGCGGGTCGGCGGGGTGGCGCTCTTCGCGACGGACGAGGTCGACCGCGCGCCTGTGCACGAGTGTCAGCAGCCAGCTCGATGCACGGCCGCGCTCGGGCAGAAACGTGCTCGCGCGCCGCCACACGGTCAAGAACGCGTCCTGGACGGCATCCTCCGCGAGCCCCCGGTCGCGCAGCACGCGCAGCGAGAGCGCGAACGCGGTGCTTCCGTAGCGATCGTAGAGCTCGCCGAGCGCGCCCTCCTCCGCGCGCGCGACGAGGGCAACGACTGCCTCGTCGGAGAGGTGCGCAAGGTCCCGCGGAGTGGTGACCGGGTGGCCGGAGCGGCGGAGGACCCTCATGGCAGCGCCGGCAGACCGATCATGTCGGGCCGCTCGCCGTCGCGAGGCGCAACGCCTTGGCGATGCGGCGTTCGGTGAGGGCCGCGAGCCAGATGGATCCTTCGAAGAGGAGCCACATCGGCAGCAGCTCGAGGGCGGTGGTGACGGGGTCGGGGCCGGGCAGGGCCAGGGCGATGGCGGCGACGATGAAGTAGCCGATCCGCCGATGCCTGCGGAGCTGCCGAGAGGTAAGGGCTCCGAGGTAGACGAGGCCGAGCACCACCATCGGGAGCTCGAACACGCACACGATTCCGAGGAGGACGGTCGAGACGAACTTGTAGTAGTCCTGGGCTCGGATGAGGATGTGGAACTGCGCCTGGTCGTAGCTCGTGAGCCAGTGGATCGCGCGGGGAAGCAGGACGAGGTAGCCGAAGGCGATCCCGGCCGCGCCGAGCGCGGCCGCGAACACGGCCAGGCCGAGCACCCGCCGCTCGCTCTTGGGGTCGAGGGCGGGCGCGAGGAACGACCAGAGCTGCCAGAGGATGACCGGGAGCGCGAGCAGGAACCCGGCGTAGACCGAGACGGTGAGCGAGACGGTGAACGGCTCCGCGACGCCGAAGGTGACGACGTGTCGCCGCGCTTCCGGGAGGGGCTGGTTCAGCCACTCGAGGATGTGGCCGTGGAAGGCGAAGGCCACCGCCGTGCCGAGGGCTAGCGCGGCGAGCATGACGACGACTCGCCAGCGCAGCTCATCGAGATGCTCGACGAGCGTGGCCTCGTCGCTGTGGCCGAGGCGTGTCGGGAGCCGTCCCACCGGACTACGCCGCCTCGTTCTCGCGGGTCGGCGTGGTGCTCGCGTGCGTCTCGACCGCCGCGGGCAGCTGGGCCGGCTTCTCCTCGGGCGCCGGGGGCTCGTGTCCGGAGACCGAGTCCTTGAACTCGCGCATGCCGTGGCCGAGCGACTTGCCGATCTCGGGCAGCCGCTTGGCGCCGAACAGCAGGAGCGCGATCAGGAGCAGGAGCACGATGTGCGTGGGGCTTGTCCAACCGATCATTCGGGTTCCTCCTTGGGATTTAGCGTTCGATCTGGACAGGGGTGCCGAGCGGCAGTAGATGGGCCAGGCGGCTGATGACGGCGTTGCGGATTCGGATGCAGCCGTGACTGACGCTCTTGCCGAGCAGCCAGGGCTCACTGGTGCCGTGCATCCCGACTTCTCCGTCGCCGCCGGCGAAGCGCGTGAGCACGTTCGAGTAGGCGGAGAGCCCGAAGGCGTAGGGTCCGAAGAAGCCGCTCGGATCGCCGGTGCGGAGCACGTAGGCGATGAAGTAGGTGCCGGTCGGAGTCGGCGTCAGGGCCTTTCCGACCGCAATCGGGGTGCGCACGATGCGGTGGCTGCCGCGCCAGAGGACGAGCCGGTGCCTGTGCTGCTCGACCTCGACGCGGTAGTCGGTGATGCCGAGGGCGACGTCGCGGCGGCGGATCCAGCCGCTCGAGTGATTGGGCCGCACCGGGAGCGAGACGTGGAGCCACGCGTGCTTGCGACCGAGGACGCGAAAAACGGGGCGTGTCCCGTAGCTGTACGGCAGCGGCGAGAGGGTGCGGTAGGGATGCTTGCCGTGGCGGTGGTAGAGCGGGATCGTGCGGCGGCGAGCCTGGGCGACGAGCGTGCCGCTCGACGCGGATCGTGTCGTGTGTGTGAGCGCTGCCGCGGCAGCCGCGAGGCGTTGCCGGCTCGGTATCGGGCTCGTGTCGTTGTGGCCGACGGCAGTCGACGCGGCGGCGCCGCCGAGCAGGCCGACGGCCAATCCGACTGCGACGGCTACTGCGACCCCGGCGATCGTGAGGAGCAGCCGGACGGTGTGGGTGGCATGGCGGCGCATCTGCCGTCGACCGTCGGAGCGGCCCCGGCGAGGGGGCCGCTCGTTCGGTCTGCTCAGGCCGCCTCGTCCGGCTTGTCGTTGTCGAGCGCGACTGTCGTGCCGGGCAGCGGGCCGTGGTACATGAAGAAACGGCCAGGGACGTGTGAGCGCTTGCCGAATCCGATCCCGAGCTTCTCGATCGCGGAGACGATCTCGGGGATCGTCTTCACCGTGTAGCTGGTGAAGGCGAGGTTGTCGCCGAGCTTCCCCTGCAGCGCACGGGCGAGCGTGCGGTGCTCGGCCTCGACGGCGCCGATCTCGACCGTGTAGCGGGCGAAGTCGGCCTGGCCCGCGCCGGCGAACGCGGTCGTTCCGATCAGGTACGCGTTGACGAACACCGACTCGAGGTACTCGATGATCGGGGCGGCGTTCTTCGGGTTGAACGCGGCGTTCGGGATCCAGAACTTCGTCGTCAAGGGCTTGAAGCCGAGCCCGTGCAGTGCCTGGTAGTGGTCCTGCTCCGCGTGGTTCGCGGCCTTGAGGACGTTCTGCACCGGCTTGGGGAAGGCGTGGCCGCCCTTCTCGATCAGGTTGCTGAGGTAGGTGACGGCCAGCGCCTCGGCAGTCACCGCGGCGGTGCCGATCTCCATCGCGCTGTCCGCGTTCGCGGCGGAGGCGATGCCGGGGACCCCGGCCGCGACCGCGGCACCGGCGGCAGTTGCGAGCAGTGCCCGTCGCGTCAGCGGCGGCAGGCCGTGGCGCTGGAAGGCGTTGTCGAGCGTCTGCACGTCGTCGGTATTCAGTTGGGCTTGCTTGGTGGTCATCGTTTCTGCTCCTCTCGTCTCTTCTCGGCTCAGCCCGTCAGGACCGGGTTGCCCTCGGGCATCCCCTTCGGCGGCTTGGCGCGCTTCGTCTTCCGTGCGCCCCTGACGCCGACGAGGTGCGGCACCGGGAAGGGCACGGCCTCGTCGGGTGCGTTGTTGGCGAGCGAGACGACGGTGGAGGCGGTGGTGCCGTTGTAGGTGTAGAAAGCGCCGGGCTTGGAGCCCTGCTGGCCGAAGCCGATCCCGGCCGCCTTCAGCTCGGCGACGATCTCGCCCAGCGTCTCGACCTTGTAGCTCTCGTAGGCGAGGTTGTCGGGCAACTTGCCCTGGAGCTGGCGGGCCAGAGCGCGGTGCTCGGCCTCGACGCCGCAGATCTCGGCCGCGTAGCGCGCGAGCTGGTCGTTCTTGGCCTTCGCGAACACGGTCGTGCCGATCAGGTAGGCGTTGACGAACACGGTTTCCAAGACCTCGATCGTCGGGGCGACCTTGGCCGGGTCGAACGCCGCGTCAGGGATCCAGAACTTCGTCGTCTGCGGCGCGAAGCCCGCCTTGCTCAGGAACAGGTAGTGATCCTGTTCCGCCTGGTTCGCCGCCTTCAGCGGCTTCTCCGCCTTGCCGAGCTTCGAGCCGAGGCGGCCGATCAGCTCGGTGAGGTAGGTGACGGCGAGGGCCTCTGCCGTGACCGCGGTCGTACCTACGTCCTGCGGCGTGTCGGCTGCGCTCTTCGCGAGCGCGCGCCCCAGCGGAGTCGCGGCCGCGACGACGCCGGCGCCGAGCGCCGCACGCTTCAGGAGCCAGGCGCGTGAGCGCGGGCTCGTGGGCGTGTCCGCCAGCGCGTTCTCGAATGTCTGCACGTCCTCGGCGGACGCAAACGGAGGCGCCCCGTTCTGCTTGGACATGAAGTCCCCCCTGGTTGTGTTGAAGGGAGGCCGGGCGACCTCCTCGGGTTGGATTCGCCCGAGGGCGAGCTTTGGTTCGGACCCCGCTCGAAGTGCAGACGGTGATCGTCGGCCGGCTCCTCTACCGGCCGGCTGGTCTAGCCGGTCGCAGAGCGGGATTGCGCTGCTGACAGCCGGGCGCTCGGGAATCCGCCGCCGGACGTCCCGCGTACTCCGACACAACACCCGTCATGAGAGAGGCATGTCAACATGACGGCCGCGTGGCCCCCGAAGACAGAGTTGCCCGGGCGTTCTGGCTTCGAGAGCCGGGTTGCGGCCAGATCCGTCGGGTCGGGCTTCCCGAGCCGGGGCCCGGCGACGTCCTGGTGCGCACCGTGCGCTCGGGGATCAGCCGCGGGACGGAGACGCTCGTCTTTCGCGGCGCCGTTCCCCCGGACCAGCGCGCGAGGATGCGGGCGCCGTTCCAGGAAGGCGACTTCCCGGGGCCGGTCAAGTACGGCTACCTGAACGTCGGTGCCGTCGAGGAGGGGCCCGCCGAGCTGCAAGGTCGCACCGTCTTCTGCCTCTACCCGCACCAGACCGCCTACGTCGTGCCCGCCGGGGCCGTGTCCGTCGTGCCGGAGGACGTGCCGCCCGCTCGGGCCGTGCTCGCCGGCACGGTCGAGACCGCCGTCAACGCGCTGTGGGACGCCGCGCCCGCGGTCGGCGACCGGGTGGCCGTCGTGGGCGGCGGGATGGTGGGCTGCTGCGTCGCCCGGCTGCTGCGGCGCTTTCCCGCGGTGCGCGTCACCCTCGTCGACGTCGATCCGACCCGCGCGAACGTCGCCGCAGCCCTCGGCGTCGACTTCTGCCTGCCGGACGACGCGCCGCGCGATCTCGACCTCGTCGTGCACACGAGCGCGACGTCCGCGGGCCTCCAGCGCTCGCTCGACCTGCTCGCGGCCGAGGGCACCGTCATCGATCTCAGCTGGTACGGCGAGACCGACGTTCGGCTCTCGCTGGGAGGCGCATTCCACGACCGCCGTCTCACGATCCGCTCGAGCCAGGTCGGATCCCTGTCCCCGGACCGCGCGGCGCGCCGGACGCCGGCCGACCGCCTGGCCCTCGCCCTCGAGCTCCTGCGCGATCCCGCCTTCGACGCACTGCTCACGGGGGAGTCCCGCTTCGAGGAGCTGCCCGACGTGATGGCCCGTCTCGCTGCCGGAAGCCTCCCGGCGCTCTGCCACACGATCACCTACGGCGAGCGCTGAGGCGTGTTCAGCGTGACCGTTCGCGATCACATGATGATCGCCCACAGCTTGCGAGGCGAGACGTTCGGGCCTGCGCAGAGGCTCCACGGCGCGACGTACGTCGTCGAGGCGACGTTCCGGCGTGCGGAGCTCGATTCCGACGGGGTCGTCGTCGACATCGGCCGAGCCGCCGAGGAGCTGCGCGCAGTCCTGGCGGAGCTCGACTACCGGAACCTCGACGACGAGCCGGGACTCGCCGGCATGAACACGACGACGGAGACGCTCGCCCGCCTCGTCGCCGACCGCTTGGCAGATCGCGCCGGTGCCGGTGCGCTCGGCGATGCCGCCCGAGGACTCGACGGGCTCGCCGTCACGCTGCACGAGTCGCCCGTCGCCTCTGCGTCATACGAGAGAACGTTGTGAGCGCCGTCCACTTCATCGTCCCCGCGGGCATCGACGACCCGGCGCGGCCGAGCGGAGGCAACGCGTACGACCGGCGGATCGCGGACGGCCTCGCCGCGACCGGCTGGACGGTGGACATCCGCGAGGTTCCCGGCTCGTGGCCGTCGCCCGACCAGCAGTCGCTCGGCGCCCTCGCGGCCGCTTTGCGCGGGATCCCCGACGGCGCTCTCGTCCTGCTCGACGGGCTCGTCGCTTCGCCGGCACCGGAAGCGCTCACTCCGGAGGCCGAACGCCTGCGGCTCGTCGTGCTCGTGCACATGCCGCTCGGCCATGCACGGGAAGGAGCCGTTCTCCGGGCTGCCTCGTCCGTCGTCACCACGAGCGCCTGGGCCCGGCGGACTCTCCTGGAGCTCTACTCGCTGCCGGGAGACCGCGTCCACGTCGCCGAGCCCGGCGTCGAGCCGGCCGAGCTCGCGCCCGGAACCGAGACCGCAGGCGCGCTGCTCTCGGTCGCCGCGGTGATCCCCGGCAAGGGACACGACGTCCTTCTCGACGCGCTTGTGCCCCTCACCGGTCTGCGCTGGCAGTGCGAGTGCGTGGGCAGCCTCGAACGCGATCCGGCTTTCGTGGAACGCCTGCGGCGCCGCGTGCTCGACGGCGGGCTCGACGATCGCGTGCGGTTTCCGGGGCCGCAGGCGGAAAGCGAGCTCGCCCGTAGCTACGCGGCGGCGGACGTGCTCGTCCTCCCGTCGCGCGCGGAGACGTACGGCATGGTCATCGCCGAGGCGCTCGCCCGCGGGCTGCCGGTCGTCGCCGCCGAGGTCGGCGGCGTGCCGGAGACTCTGGGACACGGCGCGGACGGAACCCGGCCGGGGTTGCTCGTCCCTCCCGGCGACCCGGAGGCGCTCCGCGGTGCGCTTCGCGCCTGGCTCGAGGACGCCGGACTGCGCCGACGATTGCGCGCGGCGGCGCGCGAGCGGCGCGCCTCGCTTGCGGACTGGTCGACGACCACCTCGGCCGTCGCCGAAGCGATTCAGGGGGCGGTGGGATGACCGCCGAAGCGATCCGCGTCAGCCCCGGTTGGCTCGATCTACGCGAGACCGCAGACGCCGCGGCGCGTGCTCGCGAGCTCGTCGGGCAGCTCCGTCGCCGCATTCCGGCCGAGGGCGGCTGGCTGATCCACGATCTCGCCTGCGGCAGCGGCGCCATGGGACGTTGGCTCGCGCCGCTGTTGAGCGGGCCGCAGCGCTGGGTCCTGCACGACCGGGACACGGACCTGCTGGCGCTGGCCGCCGCCGATGTGCCCGGTCCGGCCGCCGACGGGGGCGAGGTCGCCGTCGAGACCCGCGTGTCCGACGTCACGCGCCTCCATGCCGCCGATTTTGCCGGGGCGTCTCTCGTCACCGCCTCGGCCCTGCTCGACCTGCTGACGTGGGACGAGCTGTCGCGGTTGATCCGCGTCTGCGCCGACGCGGGATGCCCGGTGCTCTTCGCTCTCTCCGTCGTCGGCCGCGTCCAGCTGCTCCCGGCCGATCCGCTCGACGGCCGGATCGCGGCTGCGTTCGACGCGCACCAGCGCCGCCTGACCCCGCGCGGGCGGCTGCTCGGCCCCGGCTCGGTCGAAGCCGCAGTCGAAGGCTTCCGCCGGCTTGGCGCCGAGGTCGTCGTCAGGCCGAGCCCGTGGCGTCTCGGTGCAGCGGATAACGGCCTGCTCGTCGAGTGGCTGACCGGCTGGGTGGACGCCGCCTGTGAGCAGGAGCCCGAGCTGGCGCCGGACGCCGACCTCTATCGACGCCGCCGTCTGCGAGAGGCGGCGGCCGGTGTACTCGCCGTCACCGTCGGCCACGCCGACCTGCTGGTGCTGCCATGAGAGCGATCCGTCGGTGGGTCAGCCCGGCGATCGCGGTGGCGGCGCTCGCGCTCGTGGTCTGGCGTCTCGGCACCGGTCCGTTCCTCGCGGGCCTGAAGGCGGTCGACGCGCGCTCCGTCCTGGCGGCCGCGGCGGTCGTGCTCGTCACGACGGTCTGCTCGGCGTGGCGGTGGGCGGTCGTCTCCCGCGGGCTGGGTGTCCGTCTGTCCTTCCGCGCTGCGGTCGGCGCCTACTACCGGGCGGTGTTCCTCAACCTGACGCTCCCGAGCGGCGTCGCCGGCGACGTCCACCGCGGGGTCAGTCACGGCCGGGAGGTACACGACGTCGGCAGAGCCCTGAGGGCGGTCGTCTGGGAGCGCGCCGCCGGCCAGGTCGTGCAGGTGGTGCTGACGATCGCGGTCCTCCTGGCGCTGCCGTCCCCCGTGCGCTCGTCCATGCCGTTCGTCGCGGTCGCACTGGTCGTGGTCGCCGTTGCGGTCGTGGCCGCGAGCCGGCTCGGAGGTGGGGATTCCCGGTGGGCGCGTGTACGGAACGGCGCGGCGAGCGACATCCGCGACGGAATACTGCGCCGGGGAGCGCTGCCCGCAATCGTCCTCACCTCGGTCGTGGTCGCCGCCGGCCACGCCGTCACGTTCCTGATCGCCGCCAGGGCGGCGGGAGTGACCGCACCGATCTCTCGCCTCTTGCCGCTGGTCCTGCTCGCAGTGCTCGCCACGGCGCTGCCGAACATCGGCGGCTGGGGACCGCGGGAGGGAGTGACCGCGTGGGTGTTCTCCGCGGCCGGGCTCGGCGCCGCCGCAGGCGCCGCCACTGCTGTCACGTTCGGAGTCCTGGTGCTCGCGGCGAGCCTGCCCGGCGCCGTCGTGCTCGTCGTGGAGCGGCTCCCCCGCCGGCGCCTGCCGAGGCCGAGTCGACACGGGTCGTTCTTCCGGCCGGAAGGAGCGGCGGATGCGTGATCGCCCGTACACGCTGCTCTCCTGCTGCGTCTCGATCGACGGCTACATCGGCAGCGCCGCCTCGCGCCTGCTGCTCTCGAACGACGCGGACTTCGACCGGGTCGATGCCGTGCGTGCCTCCTGCGACGCGATTCTCGTGGGAGCGGAGACGGTGCGCGTCGACAACCCGCGCCTGCTGGTGCGGTCGCAGACCCGTCGCGACGAGCGCGCCGCGCGCGGACTGCCGGCGTCGCCCATCAAGGTCACCGTGACCCGGCGCGCGGAGCTCGATGCACGCGCCCACTTCTTCAAGGCCGGCGACGCCGAGAAGCTCGTCTACTGCGCGAGCCCGCGTGTGGAAGACGCGCGGGAGCGGCTGGGGCCGGTCGCGACCGTCGTGGACGGCGGCGAGGACGTCGAGATGCGCACGCTCAGCACCGACCTCGCCGATCGGGGTGTCGAGCGGCTCATGGTCGAGGGCGGCGCGATGGTCCACACGCAGTTCCTGACCGAGAACATCGTGGACGAGCTCCAGCTGACCGTCGCGCCGGTCTTCGTCGGCGACTCCGAGGCTCCAAGGTTCGTGCGTGACGGCATCTTCCCCTGGAGTCCCGGGCGCCGCGCGGAGCTCGTCGACGTCCGGAAGCTCGGCGACGTCGTCCTGCTGCGGTATGCGCTCTCGTCCCGGTTCGGTGACGCATGAGCGAGGCAGCGATGACCGCCCGGCTCCCGGTCGCGACGATCCGCACCCAGGTCGAGCTGCCGCTGCGGTTCCCCGACGGCTTCGTGGCCGACGCGCGCGCGTTCACCTTCGAGGGCCTCGTCGACGGCCGTGAGCACCTCGCCTTCGCGCTCGGCGATCGCGCCGGACCGTTTCCCGCCGACGGGCGCCGCCTGCCGTTGATCCGGCCGCACAGCGAGTGCCTGACGGGCGACGTGTTCGGCAGCGAGCGCTGCGACTGCGGGCCGCAGCTGCGGGAGGCCGTCGAGCGCATCGCCGAGGCGGGCGGCTATCTCCTCTACCTACGGCAGGAGGGACGCGGCATCGGGCTCTACTCGAAGCTCGAGGCCTACGCGCTCCAGGACGACGGTGCCGACACGTACGAGGCGAACCTGGCTCTGGGGCACGGCGAGGACGAGCGCAGCTACCTGGCCGCCGCGCAGATGTTGCATGCCCTCGGCGCGTACAGGGTCGCCCTGCTCAGCAACAACCCGGACAAGGCCCGGCAGCTCCGCGCCTGCGGCGTGAC
The DNA here is from genome assembly GCA_025933895.1 of Thermoleophilia bacterium. Classification (GTDB taxonomy): domain Bacteria; phylum Actinomycetota; class Thermoleophilia; order Gaiellales; family Gaiellaceae; genus Palsa-739. Next base: position 11,101 of record JAICZB010000002.1, on the reverse strand, counting down.
CGTGGTCGAGCAGGTGCCGACCGGCGTCCACGTCTCCGACGCGAATCGCCGCTATCTGGAGACGAAGGCCCGGCGGGGACGGCACACGCTAGACCTCCGCGACGTGCTCGGCCCGGGCGACGCCCCTGCGGCGGAGCCCGGCGCGACCGCGCTGCCGTAGGACGGCTGAGCGGCGGCCCTCAGTGGTCGAACGCGTTGAAGAAGTGATCCCGGAAGGCGCTCATGAGCCAGGTCGGCGCCGTCGGGCCGGGCAGCATCCCCGGTGTCCATCCCCAGCCGGCGAGCCTGCGGATCACCTTCGGGTCGTGGGCGATGATCGTGGTCGGCACGACGTGGTCCGCCTGCGTGAGGACCCTCGACGGCTGGTGGTCGCCGAGCACGATGAGCACGGTGTTCTTGTTGCCGTAGTGATCGACGAACGAGTACAGCGCGCGCAGCGCGTACTTGATCGACTCCGCGTACCCCTCCTGTGTGTCGGTCAAGCCGGCGCCGTCGATCGGGAGCCGCTTGAAGATCGATCCGTTGCCGACGCGCTTCCAGGAGATCAGCGGAGGGATGCGCGTCCACGGCTCGTGGCTCGACGTGAGGTCGATCTCCGAGAAGATGGGACGGCGGTGCTGCTGCTTCAGCTCGCGCTTCTGCAGCGCCTGGAGGGCGTACTGGTCGGGCATCGGGGAGAAGCCGAATTTCGGGCCGTGGTATCCCAGGTTGTCGCGATCCCAGATCTTCGCGTAGCGGTAGAAGGAGTGCCCGTCCGGCCAGGAGCCGTGGGTGGCCGGCACGTCGGCCACCGTCCTCCACCCGGCGCGCCGGAACGCGGTGGCCAGCGTGAGGCGCTTGCTGTCGATCAGCTGGGAGAAGCGCCCTGGGCTGTCGACCCAGACTCCCGACTGCAGCGTGGCATGCGCGAGCCAGCTGCCTCCGCCGTAGGTGGACGAGGTGAGCCAGCCGCTCCTGGAGGAGAAGCCGTCGGCCTGGAGTTGTTCGTCTCCAGCATCGACGACGGCATCGACGCCGGGAGAGAAGGACGTTCCCTGCACCGCCATCTGCCCGTAGCTCTCGACGAACACGAGCAGGACGTCCTTGCCACGCAGGCCCTCGAGAAGCCGGTTCCGGGGCGTGTTGCCAAAGGGATCCTTGCGGGCGATCAGGACCTTGAATCGCGCTTCGGACCGATAGTCCGCCTGCACGGCGTTCACTTCGTCGACGGCGAAGCGTGCGGCGCTCGTAGACGCGATGCCGGCTCCCGAGACCTGGGCGCCGAACGCCCAGCAGACCGCCCAGGCTGCGGTGAGGACCGTGAGGACCCCGAGCGAGCGTGCGCGGTTCCGCGCCGCCGTCCGCGTCACTCGGCCGACCGCAAGCGCCGGGATGAGGAGCGCCGCGATGCCGAACACGACGGCGCCGGCCACGGCCAGGTCGGCGTCCCGGTTGCCGAAGGTGTCGCGCACCGTCCCGACCCCGATGGACAGATACGACCAGTCCTCGACGGGGTTGAACTGTCTGTCGAAGAAGATGAAGAAGCCGAGATCGAAGAGCTTCACGAGCACCAGCAGGCCGACCAGCGGCCCGATCACCCACGCCACGACCCGTCCTGCACGGGCGGGCAGGGCGGCGGCGAGGACGGCGACCGCAAGACCTTCGAGCGGAAGCCGTACGAAGGAGCCGGGGGTGAACTGCCACGGCCGGATCGGGGCCACGAGCGCGGCCCACACCACCGCAGCTGCGAGCACCGTGATCACGGCCGTCACGACGCGATTCCGGGCGCGTGCCGGGGCGACGCGAGTCGGAGTCGCGTGCCGGTGCCGCCACAGCCACCAGACGTCACGCCCGAAGGACTCGGCCAGCAAGGCCAGGGCGACGGCCAGGAGGATGCGATTCACGCTCGTCGGCACGACGCCGGAAGCCGCGATCACGAGCGCGACTCCCTGCGAGGCAGTGACCGTCTTGCGCCAGTCGCGCCGCGGCAGTGTCGCCCGCATCCACGGGCGTGCCCATCCCGCCGCGAGGAACGCGTAGCGCGCCAGGCCGATCGCAAGCACCCAGGCGCCGGCCGACGGGGCCACATCCACGCTGAGCGCGAGGATCAGGAACGCGTCGACCTCGCCGTCGAGCTTCGCGCCGAGTGCCGACTCCGTCGCCGTGCGCCGAGCGATCCAGCCGTCGACGAAGTCGAGTGCGAGCGCAACCGACGCGAGCGTCACCAGCGTCGCGACCGCGACGTCCCGCTCGAACGAGGCTGCCGTCAGGGCGGCGACGCCGACCGCCAGCGTCCCGCGGAGGAGAGTCACCCAGGTCGCGGGGCCGAGCCTCGCCGACGGATCGCGCCAGAGAGCACGCGCCAGCGTCACGGTCAGCGTCAGCCCGCTGACGAGGCCGACGAACCAGCCGCCGTCGCCGAGCCCGACCGTCCGCGCCAGCACGGCCAGGAGCACGAGCGTGCCGCCGAGCCCGGCCAACGGGCCGAGCTGGTTGCCGAGATCGGACAGCGGGCTCCGGCCGACCCGCAGGTTTGCTCCCCGCTCGACCATCCGAAGGGCACTACGGTGCCTGTAATGCATCGGTTTGTCGAGTGGGCGTGAGCCGGGACGATCGCCGCTCGCTCGTCGCAGCCCTGCGGCCGGCCCAGCAGCTGGCCTTCGGCCGCGGCGAGTACGTCGAGCAGGAGAGCTTCGTCCGCGCGTCCGAGGCCCTTGCGCTCGCGGCGCGGGCAGGTATCGCCCCCGGCGTATCCGTTCTCGATCTGTGCTGCGGAGTCGCCGGCCCCGGCCGGTTCCTCACGCGGAAGCTCGGCTGCGTCTATCTCGGCGTGGACTCGAGCGAGAGCGCTGTCGCCGTTGCCGCAGAGCGCGCCCGTGGCCTGCGCTGCCGTTTCGAGGTCGCGGACGTCCCGCCGCTCCCCTCCGGCACATTCGAGGTCGTGCTCCTGCTCGAGACGTTGCTTGCCTTCCGCGACAAGGCGGCGCTGCTGGAGGAGGTCGCCCGCGCACTCCACGCGGGTGGGCGGTTCGCGTTCACGCTGGAAGAAGGCCTGCCGCTGACCGAGGCTGAGCGGGCGCGCATGCCTGCGGCCGACACCGTCTGGCTCACGCCGCTCGACCAGCTCCACGCGCTGCTCGAGAGGGCCGGGCTCTCGGTCGGCTGGGAAGAGGACTGGAGCGAATCGCACGGTGAGGTCGCCGCCGCGCTGGTGGACGCCTACGCCGCAGACTCGACTGAGATCGCGGCGCGGATCGGGCAACGACGGCTGGACGACCTCCTCGCCGCCCACGAGCTGTGGAGGGACTGGCTGGCGACGGGGCGCGCGCGCAAGTTCGCGCTCGTGGCGGAGCGGCTGCCGTGATCGCCGAAGCCGTCGCCGCCGTCACGCTGAGCCGCGGCCCGGTGGCCGAGAGCGTCACACGCCGCAGCGCCGTCATCTCGTTCCGCACCTCCGCGCCGGACCACGACTTCGTGCTCCTGCGGAACGGAGCCCGGATCGACGCGGGCAGGGGACTTGGTCACGCCGCGAAGCTGACCCGCCTCGAGCCGGGGAAGCACTACGCGTACACGATCGAGGGAGAGTCCGGCGCTCTCGCCACCGGCACGTTCCGCGCCGCGCCGGCCGGGCCATCCAGCTTCACGTTCGCCGTGGTGGGCGACTTCGGCAGCGGAACGAGCAACGAGACGGCGGTCGCGTCGCTGATCGGGTCATGGCGCCCGGACTTCGTGCTCACGGTCGGCGACAACGCCTATCCGCAGGGCTCGAAGGAGCTACTCGATCGCGACGTCTTCCGGCCGTACGCGGCGGTCATGCGCGAGTCGGCCTGGTTCCCGGCGCTCGGCAACCACGACGTGAAAGCGGACGACGGGAGGCCCGAGCTCGAGGCGTTCCACTCCCTCGGCAAGGAGCGCTGGTACCGCTTCACCTGGGGCAACGCTGCGGTCGTGGTGCTGGACTCCGACACCTCCGTCGCGCCCGGCTCACCGCAGCTGCGCTTCGCCCGACGCGCGCTGCGGCGCCGTTCGTGCTTCCGCTTCGCCGCGTGGCACCACCCGCCGTGGGAGCCGCGCGGGAGACCTCTCAGCCCGGGTCTCCGCCGCAACATCGTGCCGCTCGTACAGAAGGACGGCGTCCACATCGTCTTCCTCGGACACCTGCACGCCTACGCCCGCAGCCGCCCGCACCGCGGAGTCGTGTACGTGGCGGTCGGTACGGGCGGAGCCTCGCTGGACTTCGACGCCCGAAAGCTCACTATCCCGTCGGCGCGCATCGTCCAGGGACAGTTCGGTGCCTTGCGCGTGGACGTCACCGGCCGCACGGCGCGGTTCCGCTACGAGACCGTCGACGGCAGAGTGCGTGATCGCTTCCGCCTCACGTGCTCCTGAAATCCGGTCCTGGCCGGCGACCGTAGAGTGCGCGTGATGACGTTCAGAACCGAGAGCCGCATATCGATTGCGAGCGGCGCCCACGAGGTGTGGGCGTATCTGTGCGACGTCGGACGCTGGCTGGAATGGGCACCGACGGTTCTCGAAGCCCGGGTTCACGGAGATGCGCCGCTACAGCCGGGCGCGCAGGTGCAACAGCGGGCCAAGGGACCATTCGGGACGTCTCGCGCGCGGGTCCAGGAGGTGACCGCGGTCGAGAAGCCCCGCCGCCTTGCCTTCGCCGGTCCTCTGGGCACGTCCGCGGCGCGTTGGGGCATGGAGCTCGAGCCGAAACACGAGTGGCAGACCGAGGCCATGATGTGGATCGAGGTCCATCTCGCCGGCCCGATGCGCGCGATTCCCAGCAGGCTGCTCGAAAGCAGGATCCAGCGCGTGAGCGATCGCGAGATGGTGTTGATCAAGGCAGCGGTCGAGGCAGATGCGAGGAGGCCGGCGTGAGCCAGGTCGACGCGGCACGAGAGCACCTGATCGAGACGTACCGCAAGAAGGCGAGGCATTACGACGTCACCTCCCGGCTCTACCCGGCTCCCGGCTATCCGCAGCGGGCACAACGTCTCCGCGCCGTGAACGCCCTCGGCCTTCGTCCGGGCGACACCGTGGTCGACGTCGCCTGCGGCACCGGCCTGAACTTCGGGCTGCTCCAGGAGCAGGTCGGCCCCGACGGCCGGATCGTGGGCGTCGACCTGACCGACGCGATGCTTGCCCAGGCCCAGGACCGGGTCGAGGCGAACGGCTGGAGCAACGTCGGCCTCGTGCAAGCCGACGCGGCCGCGTTCGAGTTCCCGGCCGAGGTCGACGCGATCCTGTCCACGTACGCCCTGACGCAGGTTCCCGAATGCGGCGAGGTCATCGCCCACGGCGCTGCGGCCCTCTCCGGCGGTGGACGCTGGGTCGTGCTCGATCTCAAGGTTCCCGACAGCACTCCTCGCTGGCTGACGCAGCTCGGAACCGCGATCGTACGGCCGTTCGCCTCCATCGACGAGTGGACGATGCGCCGTCCGTGGGAGTCGATTCGCGCGGCGATGCAGGAAGAGCTGGCCGACCTCTCCTGGAACGAGCTGTTCTTCGGCACGGCATTCCTTGCAGCCGGGTCCCGCGGGCCCAGGACGGTGCGGCGGCTCCATTCGGCTCCCTGAATCGCGCGCCGCGGCTCGTTGCGACTGCTCCCGCAGTAGGAGATGATCGAGCGGGAACGATGCGAAAGGAGCCGACCGGCCATGGACACCCAGACCCAGACCGACCCTCCCGTCAACCCGAACAAGGCGTTGTGGGAGAAGGGCGACTTCACGCGGATCGCGGAGTCGTCGATGCGCAAGAGCGGCGAGGCCCTCGTCGCCACGCTCGGGATCACGCCGGGCCTCGACGTCCTCGATCTCGGCTGCGGCGACGGCACGACCGCCGTGCCCGAGGCGCAGCTGGGGGCGAACGTGCTCGGCGTCGACATCGCCGAGAACCTCGTCGCCGCGGGGAACGCCCGGGCGCAGCGCTTCGGCCTCGACAACCTCCGCTTCCAGCAGGGCGATGCGACCGACCTGAAGGACCTCGCAGACGACAGCTTCGACCTCGTCGTCTCGATCTTCGGTGCGATGTTCGCTCCGCGGCCGTTCGACGTCGCCGAGGAAGTCGTCCGTGTGGCCCGGCCCGGCGGCCGAATCGTGATGGGCAACTGGATCCCGAACGATCCGACCTTCGTCGCCCAGCTCCTTCGCGTCAGCACGGCGTACTCGCCGCCGCCGCCCGAGGGCTTCGTGAGCCCGATGACGTGGGGGATCGAGGAGAACGTGCTCGAGCGGTTCGGCGCGGCCGGGATCCCGGCCGAGAACGTCACGTGCGAGCGGGTGATGTTCCTGTTCGAGTACGAGGGGACGCCGGCGGAGTACCTCGCGGACTTCCGCGACTACTACGGGCCTACGATGAACGCCTACGCCGCGGCGGCCGCGGACGGCCGCGAGGCCGAGCTGCACGCCGAGCTCTCCGCTCTGGTCGACGAGCACAACATCGCAGACGGCGCGGGGACTGCCATCGAAGCTGCCTACCTGCGTGTGACGGTCGCGGTCTAGAGCCGCGACCGTCACAACGCGGGCGCGCCCTCCTCAGCTGGTGCGAGGAGCCAGTCCGGTGTCCACGAGCAGATCGCCGAAGCTGAACTTCGGTGTCTCTGGGGCGAGCTTCACCAGTGCCGGATCCGGACGGAAGCCCGTGCGCAGGATCGAGTTCGGCGTCGCCCACAGCGCGCGCAGGAACGTCTGCGCGACGATGGCGCTGCCGACGCACCCGAGCACCCGGTCGGGGCCGCCGGTCTTCTGCGCCTCGGCGAGCACGTAGTAGAGGAGCGGCGTCCCTGAGTTGAACACCGCGTCCCTGGTCGGGTTGATCGAGGGCGCGGAGATCACGTGGCAGCCGAGCGCACGCGCGATGTCCTGACCCGATGCCAGGCCGTCGTAGTTGCCGCGGGCGAAGTCCCGTGCGATCAGCGATCCGGAACCGTTGCAGGCGGGATCCGCCGTGTCGGGACAGCCTGCGATCGTCTCCGCAGGGAGATTGAACAGGGCGGGGCTGATCGTCGTCTGCGTCTGGCGGGCGAAGTTGATCCCGGGGTCGTTCGGATCGGCATCGAGGGCCGGCACGAAGTATCTCCACTGGATCTGGTGGCCGGCCGGATTCGGCCCGTTGCAGAGCGACGTGGACGTGCACGTGGTCGTGGTGGAAGCGTTCGTCCCCGGCAACGGCGAGCCGCCGGAAAGGTCGCCCCACTGGAAGTGGTCGATGTCGAAGATCGGCACGTTGTCGTCGATGTCGTCCGTCGACGGGAAGATGTCGTTGATGTGGTAGTCGTCGCGCACCAGCGAATGCCCGAAGCGGTATGCGCCGACCGAGAACTCGATCGGAGTGAAATTCGCGTTGGGGAAGTTGGGCGTATTCAGCCTCACGCGGCCGTGGCTGACGCTGAGGTATTCGGCGATCGTGCTCTGCCCCACGTACGCGGGCAGCACGTCCGTGAGCACGATCTCCTGGTAGTAGGCCTCCGTCAGCTTGCGAGCCCGGGCGTAGCTGTCGCCGCGATTGACGAAGTCGTTGTAGAAGGCAACGAACGCAGCCGAGATCTGGGAGAGGATCTGGGTCTCGTCGTCGCGCGGCTCGACCAGGATCGCGCCGCCGGTCAGCGGATCGCGAGCGAGGTCGTAGACACCGTCGTTACCGGTGACCGAGGGAAAGCCGTCCGGCTGCGGGATCCCGAGCGTCCCTGACACGAGCAGATGCATGTGGTCGCGGGCATACAGCTGCGGATCGACGGCCGGCCCGCCGCCGAACACGTTGTTGAGATCGAACCGGAAGCTCTCGAAGTTGGTCAGCGAGCTCGGGTTCAGGTTCGCGGTCGGCTGGCTCGTCTGGTCGAAGTCGAGGTTGTGGTCGATGAACTGACCCAGATACGTGTACTCGGCGGGCAGCGTGGCGCTGTCGTCGGCAGTGCCACGGTTCACTCCGGGCGCATCCGGAGCCTGGTTCTCCATCGTGGCCGCGAGATCGGCCGCCGCCTGGTCGGAGTAGTGGAAGGGCGAAAGCTGCGGAAACATCCTGCCGAAGCACATCGGCGTCCTGGGCGCGGGACCATCCACGCTTCCGCCGGCACAGGACGACGCCGACGCTGCCTGGCCACTGCCGAACAAGAACGCGGTCGCGACAAATGCCGCTGCCGGAATAGTCCTGAGAGTCTTCCTCTGCAACGAAACGCTCCCCCTCTCGCCTATGAGGATCCGTCGCTGCCGAGCAGCGAGCCGGCTTTCGGTCTGACCGACCCCGTCCCCGGTCCGCCAGGCGCGCCCTCGTCCCGGTCGGTTACGCGCTGACCCTAAGACCGTTCCAGGCCTCTGTCCAGGGCCACCAGCAAACGGACGGCCCCATCGCTCGCTTCGCGGCTGGAAAAGCGCCGACCTTGGCGCTACGGTTCGCGGGATCGATCGCCTCTTCGTTGCGGCCGACGGGGCACGCCCAGAATGAAGCTCCAAGCAACCGTCACCACCGCTTTCCTGCCCGCCGCGCTGGCGGCCGCGTCGACCTCGCTGGCGCTCCTTCTGTTGCCGGGCGCAGCGGTTCCGGCGCATTCGTCCGGCCTGGCGCCCGCGCTCAAGTCGGTCGCGGGCAACGTCGTGGCCGCCGTCGAGGCACCCGTGCACACGGTCACGAGGGCGACGCATCATCAGCGGAAGTCCGTCGTCTCTCCTTCCGCGCGGGCCGCGACGACGCCGGTGAGGACGACGTCGCACGCGCGGTCGGCCGCGAAGCGCACCTTCCCGGCGCATCGGCGTCACGCGGCTCGCCGGCACGTGCTGCGAACGAACAGCGTCACGCGCACCACCGTGACGACGCATCCCGCGTCGCCTGCAGCGCGCATACCCACGAGCCGTGGCTCGGGACAACAGGCCAAGGCGCTGGGGCACTCGAAGAAGGCCGCGCCGAAGGCGACGCACCCCGCGATCCAGGCCGGCCCGAGTGTCCGAGATAGCAACGCGCACGGCAAGGCTCTCGGCCATTCGGCTGACGTTCCGCATGGCCCTCCGGCCGTTCTTCCGGGACAGGCGAAGAAGGCGGTTCCGGCTGTGGACGGCCATGCCGCGGCCCACGGCCGAGGAGGCGCGCGATAACCACCCGGCCGGGCCGGGTCCGGCTCATCGCCGCGCTCCTGCTGCTCGCGGCCCCACTCACCGTTGCCGCCTGGGGCCTCGGAGGCTACGCAGCCCAGCGAGAACGCAACAAGGCCGACTCCGGGCTCGCCGCGACCCTCAACGCCGTCGGCGGGAGTGCCTACCGCAGCATCGCCTCGAAGGCAGAGTCGGAGGCTACTCAGCTCGCGCAGAGCCGGCGTGTGCAGCTCCGCTTCCTGCACCACAAGTCCAACGAGTTCATCTGGAAGATGCAGCTGCAGCCGGACGGCGGCGCCGTCTTGAGCCACTGGTTCTCCCCGCTTCCTGCCGCCGCGGCGGTGCGGAAGGTCAGCGTCACGTCCAAGGGACGTACGGTCGGGCGGGTCGTCGTTTTCGTATCACCCAACCGCACTGTGGCCCGCCTGTTGACCAAAGGGCCGCACGGAGGCGACCAGCTGCTCGGTCTCGCGGTCGGCCGCAGGATCGTCGGGACGGAGGAGACGCAGCGGATCGAGTCCGGGCTGCTCCTTCCGAACGGAAATCCAAGCGACATCCGGGTGGACGGTCAGGACTACCGGGCGGTCGCGAGGGATCTCGGATCAACCTCGCGGATCAAGCTCATCGTGCTGGAGACCGGCTCCTCGATCGACTCCACGGCGAATACCGCGCGCTGGCGTGTCATGGGTCTCAGCTTCGCGCTCATCCTGGCGCTGCTCGCGATGGCCTACACGATGTCGCCGTCGATCGCGCGCACCCGGGTGTCGAGGGAGGAGCGCGAACGGTCCGAGCGCGTGCTCGCCCACGTGGGCGACGGCGTGTTCCTCGTCGATCGCGACGGCGTGATCCGCCTCTGGAACCCGGCGGCCGAGGCGATCACCGGCCTTCGCTCGGACGCCCTGTGCAACCAGGCGGCCGCGGAGACGATCCCCGGCTGGACCGAGATCGCGGCCAGGGTTCCCGTGGCCAGCCGGCCCGGCGACGCCGACGACGCCTCGAGCGCCGAGACCGTTCCGCTGGACATCGGCGGGCGGGAGGTCTGGCTCTCGATCGTCGGCGTCACCCTCGGCGACGGCATCGTCTACGCCTTCCGCGACGTGACGCGCGAACGGCGGCTCGAGGAGCTCCGCTCGCAGTTCGTCGCGACGATCTCGCACGAGCTGCGCACGCCGCTCGCCTCGCTGCACGGCGCCGCCCTCACCCTCCTCGACCGCGAGAGCGACCTGAGCGGGCAGACGCGGCGCGACCTCCTCGACATGATCTCCGTCCAGTCGAAGCGGCTTGCCGATCTCGTGGAGGAGATCCTCCTCACCGGCCAGCTCGACAGCGGCTCGCTGCGTGTCGTCACCGAGCCGTTCGACGCCGAGGAGCTCGTCTGGAGCGCGGCCGCGGCCGCACGCCTCCGGGCCGACGACGACACGACGATCGACGTGTCGATCCCCGCCGTGCTGCCGAAGGTCGCGGGCGATCCGGGGCGCACGCGCCAGGTGCTCACGAACCTGGTCGACAACGCGATCAAGTACTCGCCGGAGGGCGGCCGCATCGAGCTCGCCGTGGGGGCCGACGGCGGCTACACGCGCTTCACCGTGCGCGACGAGGGCCTCGGCATTCCGCTCGGCGAGCAGAAGCGGATCTTCGAGAAGTTCTACCGCCTCGATCCGGACCACCGGCGCGGCATCGGCGGCAGCGGTCTCGGGCTGTACATCTGCCGCGAGCTCGTGCGCTCGATGAACGGCAGGATCTGGGTCGAGTCCGACCCGGGCAAGGGAGCGGCGTTCACCTTCGAGCTCCCGATCGCCGAGCGGGTCACGGTGTCCGCGTGACGACCGCATGAGGAGCACCCTCGGCACAGCCGGCGGCAAGGGCATCGTGCGCATGGAAGACGTCTCGCCACCGGGATCGACGCTCCACATGGAGCGGGATCCAGGTTCACGTGGAGGGTCTCGTCGCTCATCTGGCGGGCCGCGAGCGGTGCGACGCCGCCGCCCCGGTTCGAGGAGCTCTTCCCCGCCTACCGGGCCCTGGCGAACGCG
>JAICZB010000121.1 GCA_025933895.1 Thermoleophilia bacterium | reverse complement strand
CGGTAGTAGATGACGAGCTTGGCGCCGTTCAGCGCGCTGCCGCCGATCTGCTTCGCCTTGTTGAAGTTCCCGGCCGCCGGGTACGTGTTGAACTTCTTGTAGCCCGGGATGGCCGGCACGAGGATCTGATCCGACGGAGCTCCGGAGAGCGGACCGGCGAAGTTGATGATCGCGTTGCGGCTGACCGCGTAGTTCAGCGCCTTGCGGACCTTGACGCTCTTGGTGGTGCCGTTCAGCGCCTGCGTGTTGAGCGAGTTCCACGTGATGCAGGTGGTCGGCCCGACATGGAACCGGCCCTTGTTCACGTGGTACTTCTTGATCGTCTTCGCGGCGTCCTGCGAGGGGACGCCTGCGAGGTCGACCTGGTTCCTCTCCGCCTGCAGGAGCTGCGGATCACCGTTCGAGGTCGGATAGCTCTTGACGATGATCGTGCTCGGGTTCGCCGGCCAGTTCTTCAGCAGGCTCTTGGGGAAGTGCTTGTTCCGCTTGAGCACGGTCAGCGAGGTGAGGTTGTTGCTCTTGAGGTAGTACGGGCCGGCAGACGCGTACTTCAGGATGCCGGACTGACGGTTCGAGTACGGCATGTTCGCGGGGATCGCGGAGAACCACTGCATACCGACGATCGACTCGAACTGCGGCACGACCTTCGTCAGGGTGATCCGGAGCGTGAGCCCCTTGGCCTTGATCCCGGAGATGTGCGTCGGCGGATGCAGGGAGCACTTCGGGCCGGCTCCGCTGCCACAACCACCGTTGGAGTCGTGAGCGTACGGGCCGGACTCGGCGAACGCCTGGCCGCCCTTGAGGAAGACGTCGAGGCCGTCGAAGATGCCGTACTGCGCGAACATCTTCGGGCTCAGGTTCCGCTCGAACGCCCGCTGGAAGTTCTTCGCGGAGACAGGAGCTCCGGTGTTGAACTTGAGACCCTTGCGGATGTGGAACGTGTAGACCTTCCCGCTCTTCGAGACCGTCGGGAACGACTTCGCCGCCTGGGGGATGAGACGGAGACCGGCCTGGCCGCCCTTCGTCGGGAGGTTCAGCAGCAAGAGCTGGGTGTTGTAGAGCAGGCCCCAGTCGTTGCTGACGTACGACAGCTGCGGGTCGAGCGTGTCGAACGGTGTTCCGGCCTGGGTGACGATCAACGTACCCCCGCTTTTGGCCTGCGCCTTGTGGCCCGCCGCAGCCGTACCAACCGTCATGGCGGCGACGAGCAGCGCAACTCCCATGCTCAACATGAACAGGGAGAACAGATACTTCCTGCGCATTTGACTCCTTCCATCTCGGCACCGCACGCCCTCACGAGCGGCCCGGTTGAGGTAAGTGAGAGACACCAGCAACTGATCAGACGATCACGTCTCGAAAGAGTTAGCGACGCTTCAGACCGGCAGGCTCAGATCCGCGAGCGCGGGTCGAAGGCGTCGCGAAGGCCGTCGCCGAGGAGGTTGAAGGCGATCGTCGTCAGCAGGATCGCGATCCCCGGCAGCAGCAGGATCCAGACGTCGGTCTGGTAATAGGTCGGCGCGTTCGCGAGGAGGTTGCCCCAGCTCGCCGTCGGCGGCACGATCCCGAGGCCGATGAACGAGAGACCGGCCTCGCCGAGGATGTTCGCCGCGACGAGGATGCTCGAGTAGACGATGATCGGCGCGACCAGGTGCGGCAGCAGATGCGAACGCATGATCCGCCAGTCGCTCGCGCCCGTCATCCTCGCCGCCTCGACGAACTCCTTCTCCCGGAGCGAGAGGACGACGCCGCGCATGATCCTCGCGGGATAGAACCAGCCGAAGACGCTGAAGATGAGGACGAGCGTGAAGACGCCGTTCCGGAGGAAGCCGAGGGTGATGTTGTTCAGCGTCGGGCCGGCGACGATGACCAGACCGATGATGAACAGAAGCGCGGGGAAGACCATCACGATCTCGATCAGCCGCGAGATGACGGTGTCGACCCAACCGCGGAAGTAGCCGGCGAGCGTTCCCATGAACACGCCGAGGCTGACGGAGAAGATGGTCGAGAAGACGCCGACCTCGAGCGAGGTCTGCGCTCCGTAGAGGATCCGGAGGAACATGTCGGTGCCGGTCTGGTCGGCGCCGCCGAGGATGAACAGCGTGTGGCCGTAGTGACCTGGGGCGTTCGGGTACGGCGCCTTGGAGACCCACGACCAGGGCCCGACCGGGGTGTTGGACGGCTGGTTGATCGCCGTCAGGAAAATGTCGTTCGGCCCGTGGCCGAGAAAATGAGCCGCCACCGGCCCCCCGACGAAAGCACTGAGGAAGAGAAAGATGATGAAACCGAGGCTGACGACTGCGAGCTTGTCGCGCCGGAACCGGATCAGGATCAGCGCCCAGTAGCCGCGCGCCTTTACCGCTTGGGGCTCGGACGGGGCGTCGAGCGGAACCTCGAGAGTAGTGTCGACCCGTACCGTCACGACCGCGGGGAAGGTACCTCATTGCAGGGGAAGCTGCCACCCATCTGACGCAGTATGACGCGCTGCTGAACCGATTTGTTAGTTGGCCAGGCGCGCGAACCAGTCGAGGGCCACAGGGTTGGCGAGGGAGTCCCGGCTCGCGACGTCGTCCGCCGGTGCACCCATCAGCAGGCGCTTCACCGGCACCTCGAGGACCTTCCCCGAGAGCGTGCGCGGGATCTCCGGGGCCACGACCACCTCGTCGGGAACATGCCGCGGCGAGCAGTCTTCGCGGATCCGGCGGCGGATCGCCGCCTGCAGGGCATCGTCGAGCTCCGAGCCCTCGCGCAACACGACGAAGAGCGTCATGCGCAGATCTCCTCCGCGCGGCACGTCGACGACGAGCGCGTCCAGCACCTCGTCGAGCGCGAGGACGCTGCGATACAGCTCGCTCGTCCCCATCCGGACGCCGCCGCGGTTGATGGTCGCATCGGAGCGGCCGTAGATGATCGCGGTGCCTCGATCGGTGATCTCGATCCAGTCGCCGTGCCGCCAGACGCCCGGGAAGGTCGAGAAGTAGCTCTCGCGGTAGCGCGACCCGTCCTCGTCGCCCCAGAGATAGAGGGGCATCGACGGCATCGGCTCGGTGATCACGAGCTCGCCGACCTCGTCGACCAGCGGGCGCCCGTCGTCGCTCCAGGCCTCCACCTTGGAGCCCAGCGCGCGCGCCTGGAGCTCCCCGCGATAGACCGGCAGCGTCGGAACGCCGCCGACGAAGGCGGTGCAGGCATCCGTGCCCCCCGATGTGGAGAAGAGCCAGACGTCCTCGCCGACGTGCTCCCGGACCCAGTCGAAGCCCCCGGGCGCGAGCGGCGAGCCGGTCGAGCCGACGCTGTCGAGGCGTGAGAGGTCGCGCCCCGCGCGCGGCTCCACTCCGTCCTTCTCGCAGGCGGTGATGTAACCCGCGCTCGTGCCGAAGCATGTGATGCCCGCCGCATCGGCGAGATCCCAGAGCGTGCCGAGATCCGGGTAAGCCGGATTGCCGTCGAAGAGCACGATCGACGCCTCGGAGAGAAGCCCGCCGACGAGGAAGTTCCACATCATCCAGCCGGTCGTCGTGAACCAGAAGAGCCGGTCACGGGCCTGCGCGTCGACGTGCAGGCGGAGCTTCTTCAGGTGCTCGAGGAGGATGCCGCCCTGGCCGTGGACGATCGCCTTCGGCAGCCCGGTGGTGCCCGAGCTGTAGAGCACCCAGAGCGGGTGGTCGAAGGGGAGCTGCGCGAACTCGAGGGCGGCGGCCGGGAGCTCCCATTCCTCCCCGGCCAGGTACGGGATCACGAACGTGCGCTCGATGGTGGGTAACTCGCGCTGCAGGGCGGCGATCGTCTCGCTCCGGTCGAAGTCCTTGCCGCCGTAGCGGTAGCCGTCCACGACGAGGAGCACCTTCGGCTCGATCTGGGCGAACCTGTCGACGACGCTGCGGACGCCGAACTCCGGCGCGCAGCTCGACCAGGTCGCCCCGATGCTCGCGCAGCCCAGGAAGGCCGCGACCGTCTCGGGGATGTTCGGGAGGTAGGCGGCGACGCGGTCCCCCGGGACGACGCCCGCCTCGCGGAGAGCTCCGGCGACCGCCCCGGCGCGTGCCCGCAGCTCGCCCCATGTCCATTCGCCGAGCGGGCGCAGCTCCGACGCGTGGTGAATCGCGACATCGTCCTCGTCCCGGCCGCGGAAGACATGCTGCGGGTAGCTGAGCCGCGCGCCGGGGAACCAGCTCGCGCCCGGCATCTCGTGCGTGGTGAGCACGCGCTCGTAGGGCTCGCTCGACTCGACCTCGAAGAACTCCCAGAGCGACGCCCAGAAGTCCTCGAGCTCGTCCACCGACCACTGCCAGAGGTCGCGGTAACCCTCGAGGTCGAGGCCGCGTGTCTCGTTGAGCCACTCGCGGTAGCGCGTGATCGTCGCGGACGCGATCCGCTCCGGGCTCGGCGTCCAGACAATGGGAGGCGCAGACACGGCCCGATGCTACTCGCGAGGAAGTCGCCACAGATCCGGCACGCAAACGTGCGGTAGCTGCTACCGGCCTCGCATGATCATGCGGTGTCGTTTGCCTTCCGTCACGCAGGCGTAACCGCTACGTGCGGTAGCTGCTACCGGCCGTCGTCAGCGGTGCGCCGCCTCGAGCGGCGGCGTGGGTTCACCTCCGGCAGCTGCGATCCCTTGCCACTCGCTCCGGTGACGACGACGCGCACGGCTACTGCTTCTGCCCGATCGCGCGTGCGAGCTCGCGTTTCGACATCTTCGAACGGCCCTCGACACCCAGCCGCTTGGCGCGCTCGTACAGCTCGTCCTTCGTGTTCTGCTCGGCGTCGACGCCGCCGAAGGTCTCCCCCTCGCCGCGCCGTTTCTGCGCCGTCGTCTTCCGGGAGCGTGGATCGCTCGGGCCCGGCCGGTCCTTCGGCACCCAGCGCCCGCCGCGCTTCTCGTGGGTCTGCTTGAGCGAGGCCATCGCCGCGCGGTGCGCGCGCTCGCCTTCGCCGTACTGCTCCACGGCGGCGTCGTGCGTCTTCGCGAACGTGCGCTGCGCCTTCGAGCCCGAGCGCTTCAGCGTGTCCGGGAGCTCCGGCCGCCTGACCTTGTCTCCTTTCGCCATCTTCGGCACGGCCTACCTCCTCACGGCTGCAGGACGACCTTGAACGAGCCGTCCTCCTTCTTCTGGAACTTCTCGTAGGCCGCAGGCGCGTCGGAGAGGGGCACGCGATGACTCGCGAACGCGTCGGTGCCCAGTGGGTCGCCGTCGAGCAGGAGCGGCATGATCTCCGGCACCCAGCGCAGCACGTTCGCCTGGCCCATGCGGATCTGGATCTGCTTGTCGAAGAGGACGCGCATCGGCATCGGATCGGCCATGCCGCCGTAGACGCCGGAGATCGAGATCGTCCCGCCACGCCGGACGAGCTCGATGGCGAGGTAGAGCGCGTGGAGCCGGTCGATGCTCGCCGTCTCCATGAGCTTCCGCTGCAGGACGCCGGGGAGGAGCCCGGTCGCCTGCTGCATCGCCTTCGCCACCGGCGCACCGTGCGCCTCCATCCCGACCGCGTCGAGGACGGAGTCGGGGCCTCGGCCGTCGGTCGCTTCCCGCACCCGCTCCACGAGATCGTCGTCGTCGTGCTCGCGCAGGTCGTAGACCTCGACGCCGTGCGACCCCGCGCGCTCGAGGCGATCGGTGACGAGATCGACGCCGAGCACGCGATAGCCGCGGTGCTGCGCGATGCGCGTGGCCATCTCCCCGATCGGCCCTAGCCCGAGCACGAGCAAGGTGCCTCCGTCGGGGACGCCGGCGTACTCGACGGCCTGCCATGCGGTCGGCAGCACGTCGGAGAGGAAGAGGAAGCGGTCGTCTGACGGCCCTTCCGGCACCTTGATCGGAAGCGCGTTGCCGAACGGCACTCGGAGGTACTCCGCCTGCCCGCCCGGCACCTCGCCGTACAGCACCGTGTAGCCGAACAGGGCTGCGCCGGTGCCGTGCTCGCGCTGCTGCGTCGTCTCGCACTGCGAGTGCAGTCCCTGCGAGCACATCCAGCAGTGGCCGCAGGAGACGTTGAAGGGGACGACGACGCGGTCGCCCGGCGAGACCGCTGTCACCTCCGGACCGGCCTCCTCGACCACTCCCATCGCCTCGTGGCCGAGCACGTCGCCTTCGTTCAGGTACGGCGTCATGACCTCGTAGAGATGGAGGTCCGAGCCGCACACGCCCGACGACGTGACCCGAATGATCACGTCGTCGGGCTCGCGGATGCCCGGGTCGGGGACCTCCTCGACCCGGACATCGCGCTTGCCTTGCCAGGTGACGGCCTTCACGTGCTCTAGGCCGTCGCCTTCTGGTTGACCCCGGCCTTGAACATGCCTCCGGTGGCGATCTTCGTCAGGAGCTTGTCGGCCTGCGACTCCTCGTCGAGGTTCTGGTCCATCAGGTCGCGGATGCCGTCGAAGCCGCAGTCGTCCGCGAGCTGCCGAGCGGTGCCGTAACCGGCGATCTCGTAGTGCTCGACGCGCTGCGCGGCGCCGATCAGCGCGGCATCCTTGACCGCCGGGTCGCCGGCCATGCCGATCATCTCCTCGCCTTCGGCGATGAGTCCCTGCATGCCCTTGCAGACCTCGGTCGGGTTCGAGACGCCGAGCTCGCCGAGGGCTTCCTCGACACGCTTCTGATGCCCGCGTGTTTCCTCGAGATGATGCTCGAACGCCTGCCGAAGCTCGTCGTGATGCGCGGCGTGCGCCATCTTCGGAAGCGCGGTGACGAGCTGCGTCTCGGCGCTGTGCAGATCCTCGAGCTGCTCCTGGAGTACGTCCTTGAGCGAATGGAACCCCATGTGCTTTCACCCTTTCGAGTCGTATTTCTCGTCAGGGGTTCCGCGCCTGTCGAACTGCAAACCGGGGTGCGGAAGTAAGGTGGAGACGTGGCCGAGGACACGCTGACCATCCGGGACAACCGCACCGGAGACGAGGTCGAGATCCCGATTTCCGACGGCACGATCCGGGCCACCGACCTCCGGCAGCTCGGCCTCATGTCCTACGACCCGGCCTTCCTCAACACCGCCTCGACGCGCAGCGGGATCACGTACATCGACGGCGACGCGGGCATCCTCCGTTATCGCGGCTACCCGATCGAGCAGCTCGCCGAGCACGCGAGCTTCCTCGAGACGGCGTGGCTCTTGTTCGAGGGCGAGCTGCCGACGAGCGGTCAGCTCGCGGCGTGGGAGGAGGAGGTGCGCCTCCACACCTACGTGCACACGAACGTGACGCAGTTCCTCGACGGCTTCCGCCACGACGCGCATCCGATGGGGATGCTGCTCGGCGCGGTCGCCGCCCTCTCGACCT
>JAICZB010000057.1 GCA_025933895.1 Thermoleophilia bacterium | reverse complement strand
GCCTGCACGGCCTCCGCACCCGCATCTGCAGCCGCTTCCTCGCACTCGCCGCCGCAATCAGCCTCAACCACCGCCTCGGCCGACCACCACGCGCACTCGCCGCCTACACCGCCTGAAACGGTGGAACTACTCATCTAGAGGACCAATGAGTCTGCTTCGGGCTCGCCCTCGGGCGGCTCGTCCTCGGCGAGGCGGCGCTGGACGACGGCGCGCGACAGCACGCCGACGAGTCTCCCTTCCTCCTCGACGACGGGCACCCGCTCGAGGTCGTGCTCCTCGAGGAAGTGGAAGGCGGTCTCGAGCTCCAGGCCCGCGTCGAGGGTGAAGTACGGCGGCTCCGCGATCTCGCGCAGCGCCACGCCGGTCGGCTCGCGGCCTGCGGCGACGACTTCGCGCACGAGCGTCTTTCGCGTCACGACACCGAGCAGCCGTCCACCGTCCTCGGTGACGAAGATCGCCCGCACGTCGTCGTTGGCGGCGAAGCAGCGCCCCGCGTCCTGCGCGCTCGCGCCGGCGGCGAGCGTCGTCGGCTCGGGAACCATCGCGTCGCGGACGGTCTCGGGGCTCACGCGGGCATTCTCTCGATTCAGGGGTAGATTCCGCGCGCTTCGAGCGCCCCGGCGACCTCGCGGATCGCTGCAACCATGGCGGCCTGACGCAGCGTGATCTTCTTGTCCTCGGCGACGGAATAGACGCGGTCGAGGGCGTCCCCCATCATGTCGGACAGCTTGCGGCGGATCTCGTCGCGGTCCCAGAACAGCCGGCCGAGATCCTGCACCCACTCGAAATACGAGACCGTGACGCCGCCGGCGTTCGTGAGGATGTCGGGCACGACCGGGATCCCACGCTCGCCGAGAATCTCGTCGGCCTCGATCGTCGTAGGCCCGTTCGCGCCTTCGATCACGAGCGACGCGTGCACACGGTCGGCGTTCGCACCCGTGAGCTGGTCCTCGCGGGCGGCGAGGACGAGGACGTCACAGGGGAGCTCTAGGAGCTGCTCGTTCGTGATGCGCTCGCAGAGGTCGTAGCCCTCGAGCGACCCGTGCTCCGTGGCGTACGCGTGCAGGGCGGGGACGTCGAGGCCGCGCTCATCGTGCAGGCCGCCCGAGACGTCGGAGACGGCGACGACCCGGGCGCCACGCTCGAGCAGCTCCGAAGCCGCGACGCCGCCGACGTTCCCGAATCCCTGGACGACGCACGAGCGGCCGGCGAGCTCGTATCCAACCCGGCGGGCTGCCTGTTCCGTGACCATGACGACGCCGGCGCCGGTCGCCTCGCGGCGGAAGACGGAGCCGCCGATCGCGATCGGCTTGCCCGTGACGACTTCCGGCACGGCGTAGCCGGTCTGCATCGAGTAGGTGTCCATCATCCACGCCATCGTCTGCTCGTTCGTGGCCATGTCCGGCGCAGGGATGTCGGTCTGCGGCCCGATCTCGCGGATGAGCTCGGAGGTGAAGCGGCGGGTGAGCTTCTCGAGCTCGCGCGGCGAGAGCGCGTGGCTGTCGCAGCGGATGCCGCCCTTCGCGCCGCCGTACGGGAGCCGGAGAAGCGCGCACTTCCACGTCATCCAGGTCGCGAGCGCGGCGCACTCGCCGAGCGAGACCTCCGGGTCGTAGCGGATCCCGCCCTTGGTGGGCCCGAGCACGGTCGAGTGCTGGACGCGATAGCCGGGGAAGATCTCGACCGAGCCGTCGTCGCGGCGGAGCGGGACGCTGACGATGACCGCGCGCTCGGGAAAGCTGAGCCGCACGGCGACCATTTCCGAGACGCCTGCGTACGGGAGCGCCTGCTCGTACTGGGCGCGCGCCATCCGGAACAGCGGCGTGTCCCACTCGAGGACCGGCTCCGACGGCGACGTATCCAGCTCGGACACGGGCCGGAGTGTACGGTCGGGCGTCAGTCGGCGGCTGGGATGCGGGACTGCCTGGGGCCTCCCCGCGCCTCCACCCACCTTCGAGCCTAACGGGAAACGGTGTGCGTGTCCGTCACGGAATCGCCGCGAGATGCTGACGGCACGGCCTCGTCGGCAGAGGCCGCCGGGCCGAGCATGCTCCGACCCTCCATGTCCGAGGGCACGGGCTCGCCGAGAAGCTCGAGCAAAGTCGGCGCGACATCGTGCAGCGCGCGCTCCGGTCCCGGCCCGGCCGGGACACCGTCCGCAACGAGCACGTACAGCCCCTCGTGCGCATGGTTCGCGTCGTCCGGCCCGGTGTCGTTCTCGAACACGTGCACCGTCCCGGTTCCGACCTGGCCGACGCTCCGCCAGTAGAGATCGCCGAAGTAGACGAGGAGGTCGGGCGCGATGCCAAGCGGCTCCGCGTACAGCTCCTCGGGCCGGTGTGCGACGGTCCCGATCGGCCGGCCTTGATCGTCGCCGAGCGCCTCGAGCTTCTCCTTCAACTCGCTCCGCACCCGCTCGTAGTCCGCCCCGGAGACGATCCCCTCCGGCTCCCGCCCCGCCACGTTGAGGAAGAGCCGGCAGTAGTAGCCGCCCTCGCCCCACGCGATCGTGCGCGACCAGTCGATGAGCTCGGGCGTGAGCCGCGTCGGCTCGCTGGGCTCCTCGCGCAGCACGAGATACCCCTCGCGCCGCAGCCACTCGTTGACACAGATCCCGCCGTCCATCCGCTTCGCCCCGTGGTCGGAGACGACGAGCACCGCCGTGTCCTCGTCCGCGAACCGCAGCAGGCCGGCGATCTTGGAGTCGAGCCGCCGGTAGTAGTCGAGCATCGCGTGCTCGTACGGATTGCCGGGCTCGAAGAGCCGGTGCTCCGGATCGGTGAAACGCCAGAAGCCGTGGTGGATGCGGTCGGTGCCCATCTCCACCATGAAGAAGAGATCCCACGGCCGTGTCTCGAGCAGGTGCACGGCCAGCCGGAACCGCTTCTCGGTCATCTCCTCGATCTGGTCGAGCAGCCGGTCCTTGTCCTCGGTGCGGAAGTTCTCGACGTCGACCATGTAGTGCCCGACGAGCTGCTCGATCTCGTCCTTCAGCTCGGGCGGGTACGTGTAGCGGCTCGTCCGCGTGTCCGGCGTCAGGAAGCACGAGACCATCTCCCCGTGGACCCGGCTCGGCGGGTACGTCTGCGGGACGCCGAGGACGACCACGTCGCGCTGCTGCGCGGAGAGGATGTCCCAGACCCGCGGCGCGCGCACCGAGCGCGAGTCGGCGAAGACGAGCTGGTCGTACGAGTGATCCTTGCGGTTGCGAAAGCCATAGAAGCCGAGGGATCCCGGGCTCCGCGACGAGGTCATGACCGACCACGCGGGCACCGTGATCGGCGGGTCGCAGGAACGGAGGACGCCGAACGAGCCGCGCTCGGTGAGCGAGCGGATGGTCGGCAGCTCGGGCAGCCAGCGGTCGAAGACGAACTGGGGCGCCGCGCAGTCGAGCCCGATCACGAGGGCGCGCTTGGCCATCGAGCCCACGTTAGTCGCGAGGCAACCCGAAGCGCTCCGCCGCGAGGCCGGCGAGCTCCCCCGCGGCGAGGCAGATGCCGCCCCGCTCGCGCACCGCGTCGATCAGCTCGAAGTAGAGCCGGTCCCAGCCCCGTGCGCTCGGCGCGTCGAAACGCTCCGGGTGCCAGAGGAGGGAGAAGGCGCCGCCGTGCTCGGCCGCCCGGTCGAGGAGCCCGAGCACACGCGGCTTCGCCGCGGCCGCCGAGAGCCCCGCGTAGCGCTCCTCGGCGAGCGTGGCGTCCATGACCGCGAGCGGAACCTCGACGAGGTCGGCGGGACGATCGCGCTCGAAGTCCCAGGGGCGGAACGGGTGGGCGATCCCGGCGCGGAAGCCGAGCGCGTCGGGGAAGCCGAGCGACGCGTCGTAGCGGAAGCCGATCCCCGCGAGAGGCGCGAGGTTCCGGTGCGGATCGACGCGAAGGTAGTGGTAGCGGTGCCCGATCAGCGGCCCATCGAGCTGCGCGAGAAGCAGTCGCTCGCGCGCCAGCTGCCCCAGATCGTCGGCGGCCAGATAGCTGCCGTGGAGCCCCACCTCGGCGTCGGCCTCGAGGATCGTCTCGACGAGCCTCGGCCGGAGCCGGTCGTACGCCTCAGGTGAGGCGCCGTCCGCCCGGTGCCCGTGCCCGGCCATCAGGAAGAAGGTCGAGCGGGCGTCGTGAGCCCGTTCCTCGGCGGCGATCTCGGCAAAACGCCAGTTGGGATCCGTGCCGCGGAGCTTGTGGAGCGGGACGCGCGCGAGCCCGCGCGCCTCGTGCAGCGCCGGTCCCACCCGACCGCCAAGGACGTGCGTCTTCAGCCGTGCGGCCGCGCCCAGCACGCCGATCCGAGTCCAGCGCCACGGGACGTCCACGTCGTGCGTGAGCGCGACGGCGAACGCCGCGCCCCGGTAGCGCGGCGGCTCGGCGCCGAGCTCCCTGCGCAGCCGCTCCAAGGGCGGATCGAGCGGATCGAGACACGAGGACGCGGCGAGGAACCGTCCGTGCCGGTCGCGTTCCGCTCCGCGCTCCTCGACCCGCGCCAGGTGGAAGAAGCCCTCCGCGATCTGGTCTCCTTCCGGCAGCTGGCCGCGCTCGATCGCCTCCCAGGCCTCGGGCCGGTACGGCAGGTCCTCGCCGAGGCGCACCTCAGGAGCCCCCACCATGTCGAGCACCCAGCGCGCCCGCTGCTCGACGGAAGCGGGGATCGCCACGGCGCGAGTGTAGTGCGGAAGCCGGATTGCCCTCCAGGCAGCGGGCTACCATCGCCGTCGATGAGCCGGTTGGCGCCACCCGGGCGCGACAGCACGCGAGAAAGCGGCCGGCCGCCGGACGACGGCAAGCCGCGCTCCCTCGCCTCGCAGCTCCGAGGCCTCGGTCGCGACTCGGTGATCTACGGGATCGGCGGCCTCATGTCGCGCTTCCTCGCGGTCGTCATGCTGCCTCTCTACACGAGCTTCGTCTCGCCGGGGGACTACGGCCGGATCGAGCTCCTCATGACGGTGATGGCGGTCGTGGTCGTCGTGATCCGGGGCGGCGCGAACTTCGGCTTCATCCGGTTCTACTTCCTCGACAAGGACCCCGCGTACCGGCGCGGACTCATCCGCACCGTCTTCTGGGCGCAGATGGGGTACTCGACGCTGGGACTGGTCCTCTGCGTCCTGTTCGCGTCACAGCTCGCCAACGCGCTCGGCGTCGCCTATCAACCCGGCAAGCATCTGCAGGGGAGCGGCACGAACCTCGTCATCGCGACGGCCGTCCTCCTCTGGGTCAACGTCAACTACGCGCAGATGACGAACCTCTTTCGCGCCGAGCAGCGGCCCGCCGCCTTCTCCATCGCGACGGTCACCAACATCGCGATCACCGTGCCGCTGACGGTGATCCTCGTCGTCGTCTACAAGCACGGGCCGCTCGGGATCATCGTCGGCAACCTCAGCGGCACGCTGATCGTCTACGTCGCACTGCTCGCCTACCGCCGGGAGCAGCTCGGCCTCCAGTTCGACCGGAAGCTCCTTCACACCCTCAACCGCTTCGGGTTCCCGCTCATGGCGGCGGCGCTCGCGATGTGGGTGACGAACTTCGGCGACCGGCTCATGATCCGCAAGCTCCTCCACGGCACGTACGCCCTCCACCAGCTAGGGCAGTACTCGCTCGCCTACAAGATCAGCTCGGCGATGGTGCTCCTCTTCACCGCCTTCCAGGTCGCGTGGCCGGCGTTCGCGTACTCGATCGAGGACGAGAGGGAGGCGAAGCGCGCCTATTCCTTCGTCCTCACGTACCTCATGTTCATCGCCGCGTGGGCGGCGGTGGGCCTGAGCCTGTTCGCTCCGTGGATCGTGCACCTGCTCGGCCGCCAGCGCGGCTACTGGCCCGCGTCGACGGCCGTGCCCGCGCTCGCCTACGCGAGCGTCTTCTTCGCCGGGTTCATCGTCGTCACGATCGCCACGGGGCGCGTTCGCCAGACGAAGTTCAACTGGATCGCCTCCACCGGCGCCGCGGTCCTCAACTTCGGCCTCAATCTCTGGCTGATCCCGTCCTACGGGATGCTCGGCGCGGCGTACGCCACCCTCGCCGCCTACGTGCTGCTGATGGCCGTGCGGACGTGGAACGCGCAGCGCGTCTACCCCGTGCAGTACCAGTGGCGGCGGGTCGTGATCCTTCTTCTCGCCGCGGGCGCGCTCACCGGAACCGGCGAGGCGTTCCCCCATTCGCTCGTCCTCGCCTTCGCGCTCACGGCCGCGTATCCGCTCCTGCTGTTCCCGCTCGGCTTCTATC
Organism: Thermoleophilia bacterium; assembly: GCA_025933895.1. GTDB lineage: Bacteria > Actinomycetota > Thermoleophilia > Gaiellales > Gaiellaceae > Palsa-739. Next base: position 4,357 of record JAICZB010000057.1, on the reverse strand, counting down.
TCCCGGCCGAGCGGAAGCGTCTCAGGCGGCTCCTTCCCGCGCACTAGACTCGCGCGGATGTCTGCGAGGGGCACGGCCGTGGTCGTCGAGGTCGCATGGGTGAACGGCCTCGCGGCGATCCGCTCGCTCGGCCGGAAGGGACTGCGGGTGCTGGCCGTCGACAACCGCCCCTACGCGCTCGGCTTCCGTTCGCGTTACGCCGAGCCGCGGATCGCTCCCGATCCGCTCGACGACGAGGACGGCTTCATCGCCGCCCTGCAGGCGATCGCCGGCGAGACCGACGACGTTCTGCCCGTCTTCCCCACCCACGACGAGCACCTGAACGCGATCGCGCGCCACGCCGACCTGCTCGGCGAGCGGTACCGCTTCCCCTTTCCGGGCTGGGACGTCCTCGAGCGGATCCAGAGCAAGCGCCACCAGCTCGAGACCGCCGAGGCGGTCGGCGTCCCCATCCCGCGCACCCTCTATCCGAGCTCGGCCGAGGAGGCGCGCACCGCAGGCGAGGAGGTCGGCTTCCCGCTGATCGTCAAGCCGTCGGCGAACGTCGGCTTCCGACGCAGCCATAAGCGCCAGCTCTTCCGCTGCGAGACGCCCGCCGAGCTCGAGCGCGCCTACGAGCTCGCGGCGCCGCACGAGCCGATGGTGCAGGAGCTGATCCCGAGCGGCCCGGAGGAGATGTACACGCTCGGCAGCTACCTCGACCGCGGCGGTCAGGCGCTCGGCCTCTTCTCCGGCCACAAGCTGAGCCAGACCCGCGGCTACATGGGCAGCGCACGCGCCGGGGAGGCGGTCTGGGTGGACGAGGTCGTCGAGCAAGGGCTGGCGCTGCTGCGCGCGCTCGGCTTCCACGGCATCTCGCAGGTGGAGCTGATGCGCGACCCGCGCGACGGCCGCTTCAAGCTGCTGGAGGTGAACCCGCGCCTCTGGCAGTGGCACAGCCTCGCCGCCGCGTGCGGCGTCGACCTCCCGTGGATCGCCTACCGCGACCTGAGCGGCGACCCGCTGCCACCCGCGCGGATGCACGGAGACGGCAAGCGCTGGGCGATCACCCTCATGGCCGGCTCGGGGCGCGCGCTCGAGCGGCCGCCTTACGTCGACGCCGTCTTCGCGCGCGATGACCCGAAGCCCGCGCTCGTGCAGCTGGGCCGGCACGCCCTGCGCGGCGTGCGCACGATGACCGGGGCTGGCCAGCGTGGCTGAGCACCTCCGCATCCTCGGCGTCGGGGACGCGAAGTCGCGCCACTTCGCCCGCTGGGCGACCCGGCTCGCCGAACGCGGGCACGAGGTGCACATCGCTTCGGGCCGCGTCAACCCGCGCGAGGGCGAGCTCGACGGCCTCCATGTGCACCAGTTCCTGGATCTCGACCCGCTGCTGCGCGTGCCGCTGGTGCGCCGCTTCCGGATGGCGCCGGCTCTCGCCGGGCTGGCCCGGCGCCTGCGGCCCGACGTCGTCCACTCCCACTACCTCCTCCCCTACGGCTACTGGACGGCGCGCGCAGGGCTCGAGCCGCTCGTCGTCAGCCCGTGGGGGAAGGACGCGATCGTGGACGCCTGGCAGGCCTCCGAGGCTGAGGAACGCGCGCGCGTGGCGATCGCGCCCGATCGCGCCCGAGCGTACGTCGTCAACTCGCAGGCGCTCGAGGACGCGGCCGTCCGGCTCGGCGCCGACCGCACGAAGTTCCACCGCATCTTCTGGCACGCGCGCATCGACGGCTACTCGCCAGACCACGCCGACCGCGGCCGCTGGCGCGCGCTCGGCTGGCCGGACGACGCGGTCGTCTGCCTGTCGCTGCGCAACTTCCGCCCCTACTCGAACCTCGACGTCGTCCTGCGCGCCTTCGCCAAGGCCAGGGAAGAGGTGCCCGAGCTACGCCTCTTCTCGAGCGCCGGCGGCGGCTGGACCCGCACCGAGTTCGACCGGCTCGCCTCGGAGCTCGGGCTCGAGCCGTATATGGCCGTGCAGGACGTGCCCGCCGCCGAGCTCCCGTCGGTGACGGCCTCCGCCGACCTCGCCGTCACGCTCGCGGACGTCGACTCCTCCCCCGCCTCGCTGCTCGAGACGATGGCGAGCGGCGTCCCGCTCGTCGTGGGCCTCGCACCGTCGATGGACGAGTGGATCCAGCAGGGGGAGGGCGGCGAGCTCGTGGACCGCCACGACGCGGACGCGGTCGCGGCCGGCATGGTCCGACTCGCGCGCGAGCCCGAGCTGCGCCGCCGCTACGGCGAGCGGAACCTGCGCGAGGTGCACGCGCGGTTCGGCGACCCGACAGGACAACTCGAGCAGGTCTACCGGGAGGTGGTCGGCCGGTGAGGATCCTCGCGCTCGCCTTCGACGGCGCCGACTACGCCCTCGTCCAGCGCCTCATGGGCGAGGGGAAGCTGCCCACGATCTCGCGGCTCGCCCGCGAAGGCGCATTCGGACCGCTGCGCTCGACGATTCCCGCCTTCACGCCGACGGCCTGGTCGACCTTCCTGACCGGCCTCAATCCCGCCGGCCACGGAATCTTCAACTTCACGACCAACCCGAACCGCGGCACGCAGAAGCTCGAGAGCGCCGCGAGCCGGGCCGGCACGCCGATCTGGCGCCTGCTCGGCGCCGCCGGAATCCGCTCCGCCTACGTCGGGATCCCGTTCACGTACCCGGCGGAGCCGCTCGACGGCGTCGTCGTGACGGGCTACGGCGGCCCCGAGCGGCCGCAGATCCTGCCCGCGAGCGCAGAGGAGCGGATCTGCGCCGCGTACCCCGACCTCGTGACGGCGCACCACCCGATGGCGGAGCGCTGGTGGGAGGACTTCCCGGCGTACACGCAACGGCTGCTCGAGCACGCCGAGCAGATGGCCGGCGTCTGCAAGCTCGTCTTCGAGCTGGAGCCCGACCTCGGGCTCCTCTGCGTCGACTTCATGAGCACCGATCACGTCGGGCATCTCGGCTACGCCCGCTTCGACCCCGAGCATCCGGCGCATCAGGCGACCGGAGCCGGAGACGAGCTCCTCCGGGTCTACGAGCGCGTCGACGAGCTCTGCGGCGAGCTGATCGACGCGGCAGAGGCGCAGTACGGCGAGGAGCCGACCGTCCTCCTCTTCTCCGACCACGGGATGAAGCCGATCTACTGGATGTTCCACCTCGATCGCTGGCTCGAGGAGCGCGGCCATCTCCGCTTCCGCAAGCGCTCGCTGCAGCCGTGGCGCCGCGGTCGGCTCGACTACGTCGCACGCGTCGACCAGAAGCTCGTGCGGACGGTGCCGTGGTACGGCCGCGCGCTCGACAAGCTGCCGTTCCTGCCGCGGCCGGCGGAGGACCGGCTCTTCGCGGACATCGACTTCGGCTCGACGCGCGCGTACGGCTTCGCCTCCCAGGGTCAGCTCTACCTCGGAGAGCTGACCGGCGCGCGGAACGATCCCGCCTACATCGATTCGCTCGCGGCCGAGCTCGCTGAGATCCCGCATCCGGAGACCGGCGAGCTCGCGTTCCAGGTGCTGCGCAAGGAGGAGCTCTGGTCGGGGCCGTTCCTCGACAAGGCGCCGGAGCTCATGCTCATCCCGCACGACGAGCGGATCAACGTCGACCCCTCCCGCCGGCGCTGGACGCAGGCGTTCGAACGCCACGAGCGACTCGATCCGGAGGTCTCCTACGGCTACTCGGGACACCACGGCGTGACGGGCATCCTCGCGGCGACGGGCCCGGGGATCCAGCCCGCCGACGTGCCGGACGACTCCGAGATCGTGCAGCTGCCGGCGACCGTCCTCCGGCTCCTCGGGCTTTCGGCCGAAGGGCTCGACGGCGAGCCGCTGGCCGCGATCCTCGAGGAGGGTGCCGGCGTCGCAGCGGAATCGGTCGAGCCGGCGACACAGCGCGAGGCGAGCGACGAGCCGGTCTACTCCGAGGAGGAGGAACGGCAGATGGTCGAGCGCCTCCGCGACCTCGGCTACGAGTAGCGGCCGACCAGACGGCTACCCTTCGTCCCGCATGCCGAGCGGCAAGAAGGCAAGACAGCGCCGCGCGGCTGCTGCGTCACGGGGCCGGACGCCTCCGCCGGTGCGCTCCAAGGGTGGCGGCCGCGGGCCGGTCCGGTTCTCGCAGCGCACGCTCCTGATCGTCGGCGTCGTGCTCGTCGTCCTGATCGGGCTCGGTGTCGGGTTGCCGCTCGCGCTCAGCAGCAGCGGGAGCGGGAGCCGCGGGAGCAAGAGCACGGGCACCACCGGATTCGAGCCCATCTCGAAGCTCGGCAAGCTCGCCTCACCCGGGCCGCTGGGGCCGGTGGGCCCGGAAGGGCCGCCGATCGAGAGCGGCTCGGACCTCGCCCCGGCCGGTTCGCCTCCACCGGGAGGGAACGTCGACGGCATCTCGTGCCAGGGC
>JAICZB010000268.1 GCA_025933895.1 Thermoleophilia bacterium | reverse complement strand
CGCCGATCGCGGCCAGCACCTCCGGCGGCACCGGCGTCGGCCCGGGCGTGAACAGGTACCGCTTCGTCGCCACGTCCCGAGCGTAGCGTTCTAGTCTGCTGGCGTGGACGCGCTTATCGCTTTCGCCGCGGCCTTGCTTTCCTTCCGACTCGCGGGCCTGCTGGCGGCGCGGTACCGGGCGAGCGGACGGCCGGAGCTGCTCGCGTGGGCAGCCGGGCTCGGCGCCTACGCAGTGGCGGCGGCAGCGATCGCGTGGGGCGAGGCCGCGGGCTGGGACGGGCGCGCGTTTCGCGTCTACTACGCCGCCGGGGCTCTGCTGACGGCGCCGCTGCTGGGCGCCGGCTCGCTGCTTCTCGCCGGACGCCGCCGCGCCGCGCCGGTTGCGCTCGTCTACGCCGGCCTCGCGGTCGGCATCTCCCTCGCGGTGCCCGTGCACGGTGTCGTCGCGGCGCACGGGATCCCGGCCGCGCAGGATCACCTCGCCTTCCTGCCGGCGCGCCTGCTGGCGATCGTCGCGAACGCGGCCGGGACGCTCGCGGTGGTGGCCGTCGCCCTGCGCTCCATCCGCCGCCGCCCGCTCGGAAACGGGCTGATCGTCGCCGGGATCGCCGCAGCGGCGACCGGCAGCGGCCTGGCCGGGCTCGGCGCCGCGGGGAGCGCAATCGGGATCGCGGTGGGCGCCGCGCTGCTTTACGCAGGATTCGTCGCTCCTGCGCACATTTCGCCTTCTTTTCGGCTCAAAATGGCTCCCCGCTGAGTCACAAGCGTTGCCTCACCGGCGCACAAACGTCGCGTCTGTCGCTACCCTGCCGCCACCGATCGCATAAGCCGCGCCGAGTGGTGCTCGCCTCGAAGAGGCGCCTTCCCGCCCGCTCGGCCTCCGACTTGCAATCGACCCAGGAGGTTACGAATTGCGGCGCTCCATCCTTGCCTGCGGGCTCCTGCTCGCGTTCGCAGGCATGGCCACTGCGGCAACAGCGGCCACCACAGGCACTGACGAAAATCCGAGTACCAACACCACTACGACAGCGGCCACCACCACGGCCGGGAATGCGCCCTCGCCGTGGGAAGTGCGGGAGGCAAGGGCCTGGCGACGTCACATCCGCCGCTTCCGCGCGGATACGCGGCACTGGGTGACGGTGATGCGCGGGCGTCCGCCGGCAAACATCTCGCGCAGGCTCGCCGCGCGCTCGCTCGCGCGGCTTAGGCAGCTCGCGCGGCATTGGCGCCACCGTGCACACCGGGCCTGGTGGCATGCGAAGCATCCGCCGGAGCTCAGAGACTGGCTCTGCATCCACCATTACGAGGGGAGCTGGAGCGACCCGGGCAGCCCCTACTGGGGCGGCCTCCAGATGGACCTCTCGTTCCAGGCGAGGTACGCCGGCTGGCTCCTCCGGCACAAGGGAACCGCGGAGAACTGGAGCCCTCTCGAGCAGATCTGGGCCGCGGTACGCGGAGCGCGTGTACGCGGCTTCTCGCCGTGGCCGAATACGGCCCGGTATTGCGGCGTGTACTGAGTCTCTTTCTTTTGGCTCTACCACGCGCTCTGACGGCCCGCTGACAGCGGGCCGTCGTCACTTTGGCGTCGTTTCGACTTGACAATGACATCATCGTGATGTCATAGTGCCGCCCATGCAGATCGACGGTCTCATCCAGGCGCTCCGGGAGGACCTCGTACGCGTCGCGGCACTCGGCGACGAGACGACGTCGCGCGCGGCCGATCTCCTCTCGGTAGCGATCGAGGCGTCCCTGGGTCGACGGATCCAGGACGTCCTCGCCGAGGCGGCGCTAGAGCTGAACGACCAGCTCGAGTCCGCGCACGTCGAGGTGCGCATCGCAGGCCACGACCTCCAGCTCGTGCTCGTCCGCGAGGACGGCACGACGCCGGAACCGGTCGACGAGGCGTACTCGGCCCGCATCACGCTCCGGCTCCCCGAGAGCCTGAAGCAGCGAGTCGAGTCCTCCGCGGCCCGCGACGGCGCCTCCGTCAACACGTGGCTCGTCCAGGCGCTCCAGCGCTCGGTCGAGTCGCATCGCCCCATGTCTTTCGGCGGCCGCAACCGGCTCACCGGGTACGGCCGCAGCTGAAAGGAGGACGCATGTTCCCCGACCACCACCTTCCGTACAAGAACACCGGACGCAAGCTCCGGCCCGACCGGCGGCCACTTCCCCGCGCCGGAGAGATCCGGATCCGGGTCAAGCGCACACTGCACCGCGGGGAGGCCTGAGGATGCTCGAGCACACCTTCCAGACCCCCCTCCCGGTCACGCTCGAGGTCTCGATCCCGAGCGGCGACATCGAGGTCGAGACCGACGGCGCGGACGAGACGTCGGTGACCGTTGACGGCGACGAGCGGATGCTCGAGCACGTCGAGGTCCACCACAGCGGCAACCGGGTCTCGGTCACCCTGCGCGAGAAGGGCAAGCTCGGCTTCTTCGGCTCGATCTTCAACGGCGGACTGCGCGTGCAGGCACGCGTGCCGCACGGCGCTTCGGTCCGGGTCAAGACCGCGTCGGCGGACACGGAGCTCCAGGGTCACTTCGGCGCGCTCGAGGTGAGCTCGGCCTCCGGTGACGTTCGCCTGCGCGGCGAGCTCGTGGACGACGCGACCATCAAGACGGTCAGCGGCGACGTCGAGCTCGAGCGAGTCGACGGCGACCTCTCCGTCCAGTGCGTCTCGGGCGACATCCGGGCGCGCGCGGTCGCCGGCTCCGTCGACACGAAGTCGGTCTCCGGCGACATCCGCCTCGACGCCCTCACGACGGGGAGCGTCCGCTTCACGAGCGTGTCCGGCGACATCGAGATCGGCATCGCACAGGGGTCGCTCCTCGACGTCGATGCCGGTTCGACCTCCGGCGACCTCTCCTCGGAGGTGCCGCTCGCGAGCGAGCCCGTGACCGGCGAGGGGGCGGCGGCACCGACCGTCGTCCTACGCGGACGCACCGTCAGCGGCGACGTCCGCGTCTTCCGGGCCGGCTGATGGCGAGCCACGCAGCAGCGACCAAACCCTCCGTCCTGCGCAGCCGGCCTCTCGCGGCGCTCCTCACCGCGGAAGTCCTCT
>JAICZB010000231.1 GCA_025933895.1 Thermoleophilia bacterium | reverse complement strand
GTGCGAAGACGACGTCGACGCCCTCGGCTTCGGCGAGCTCGAGATCGCGCGCCTCGTCGCGTGGATACGCCTCGAGATCGGACGTGTCGTCGAACTGCGCGGGATTGACGAACAGCGACGCGACGACCCGGTCGCTCTCGGTCCGCGCCGCCCGGAAGAGCGCGCGATGGCCGTCGTGTAGCGCTCCCATCGTCGGCACGAGCCCGGTCCCCGGAGCCGTCTCGAGCTCCTCGATCGACCGCACCACCTTCACGCGAGCGCCACCGTCGCGTCCGCGAGCGCTGCGTAGACGTGCTCGAGCTCGGCGTGCTCCTCGCGGATGGCCCGCTTGTGCGCATCGACCGTCGCCCAGTCACCGCGCTCGATCGGTCCCGTCAGCTCGAAGCCGTGGTCGATCGTCCCCTGCATCAGCGGCACGAGCCCCTCCGCAGGAACGCCGAGCCGAACGGCTGCCCGCTGCAACGTGACGAGGTAGTTGGAGGCGAAGACGGCGCCCGCGTGGTACAGCGTCCTGTCCTCGTCGGCGAGCTCGAACGGCCGGAGCCCGAGCGCCTCGGCGAGCCCGCGCGCGATGCCGAGAGCCTCGCCGGTCTCGCCGCTGACCGCCGCCCATGCGCCATCGAGCTGGGCCGGATTCCCGCTCCGGTCGAACGTCTGCAGCGGGTGGAGCGAGAAGCGGCGCTCGTGCGGTTGGAGCGCCGCGAGCGGCGTCGCGCCGGAGACATGCCCCACCCAGGCCTGTCCCGGTGCCAGGCACCGGGACACGTCGGAAATGGCCCCGTCCGGAACGCAGAGGAGGACGACGTCCGGATCGTTCTCGCCCAGGGCGACGCCGCGCTCGCGCAGGCGGGCGGTGACGGCCGAACCGACGCGGCCCGAGCCGATGATGTGGGCTCTCTCGATCACGTTCTCGCTCCAGCTCCGAACCGGATGCCGGGCAGGAACGAGTGTACCGCCGGGGCGGCCCTCACCGAACGCTCATGGTTGAGCGGCGAGCCTCGGGAAAGAAGAGTCCTGGTGCGCCTCGTTCCCCTCGGCCTGCTCGCCGTCGTGACCGCTGTGGCCGCGGGTTGCGGCGGCGCACGGCACTCCGTCGTCCGCGAGCACGCCCGGCAGCGCTCGCACGATCCGCGGCACGTGAACGCGAAGCCGAAACCGCCGGGCCCATTCCCGCAGCCACTCGGCAAAGCCCATCTCGTCCCGGGCTCCGATTCCTCCGTTCTACCGGGGGACGTCCTGATCGCCGACCGCTCGAACGACCGGCTGCTCGTCGTCGACCCGCACGGCCGCATCGTGTGGCGGTTCCCGCAACCCGGCAGGGCGAGCCTCCCGCTGCCGGACGACGCGTTCTTCTCGCCGGACGGCCGCAGGGTCGTCGTCACCGAGGAGGACGTCGACGTCGTGAGCGTGATCGACGTCGCGTCGCACCGGATCGTCTGGCGATACGGCGCGGTCGGAGTGCCGGGCAGCAGCGCCGACCGGCTCGCGCATCCCGACGACGCGATGCTCCTGCCCGACGGCTCGATCGTCTCCGCGGACATCGAGAACTGCCGGCTCATCCTGCTGCGCCCGCCGTCTCATCGCGCGGCACACACGTCCGGCAGCCCGGCAGAGGGCTGCGTCCACGCGCCGCCCCGGGCCTGGGCCAGTCCGAACGGCGCGTTCCCGCTCACGGGAGGCGGGACGCTCGTGACCGAGATCAACGGCGACTGGGTCGACGGACTGTCGGCGACGGGGCACGTCCTGTGGACGACGCACCCGCCCGGCGTCTCCTACCCGTCCGACTCGAACGAGGTCCGGCGCGGGCTCTACGTCACCGCCGGCTGGCAGAGCCCCGGGATCCTCGAGACGTTCGACCGGCACGGCCGGCTTCGCTGGCGCTATCACCCGCGTCGCGGCGCACCGCAGCTCGACCACCCGTCGCTCGCACTGCCGCTGCCGAACGGCGACTTCCTGCTCAACGACGACTTCAACGATCGCGTGATCGTGATCGACCCACGCACGAACCGCGTGGTCTGGCAGTACGGCCACACCGGCATCGCAGGGCGCGCTCCCGGCTACCTCTCGCGGCCCGACGGCGTCGATCTCGTCCCGCCCGCCGCGCTGCTGACACGCATTCATGCGAGGATTCGGTTGCCCGGATGAGCTCTGCCGCAGCAAGCCTCGCCGATCTCCGCCGCCTCTCGCCCCGCCGCGAGCTGGTGCTCGGCGCTGCGCTGACGGCCGCGTTCGCGGCGCTCGTCCTCGCGATCGGGCCCGCGCCGGGCGACGCGCCCGTGCATCTCTACCGGACGTTCCTCGTCCGCGACGGGGCGCTCGTCTGGGACAACTTCTGGTACGCCGGGACGTACCCGCTCGCGTCGTACAGCCTCCTCTACTACCTGCCGGCCGCCCTCGTCGGGAATCTGCCGCTCGTCTTCTTCGCCGCCGTCGCCTCGACCGTCCTCTTCGCCTCGATCGCGCTGCGGGAATGGGGGAGGGCCGCGCTCTGGCCGTCGCGCGTGTTCGGCGTGCTCGCCGCCGCACCGATGTTCACCGGGCTCTACGCGTACTCGCTGGGCTTCACCGCGATGCTCGCAACGCTGAAGCTGCTGCAGCTGCGCCGGCTCCGGCTCGCGGTGGTCATGGGCGCGCTCACGGTCGGCTTCAGCCCGCTCGCCTTCGCCTTCCTCTGCCTGATCGTCGGTTCGTACGCCCTGTCCCGCCGGCGGATCTCTCGGCGCCACCTCTGGTTCGGCGCCGGCCTCGGCCTCGCGGCCGGGATCGAGTTGCTCGCGCTCGTCCTCTTCCCCTCGGGCACCGGCATCTACCCGTTCCACCCGGTCGACTTCGTCACGGTTCTCGGCGTCACGACACTCGGACTCCTCGTCGCCCGGAACGCTCGAGGTGCAGGCCCGCTCGTCGCGTTCTACGCTCTCTGGGGGCTCGGCAGCGTCGTCGTCTTCATCGTCCCGTCGCCGCTCGGGGACAACTGGACGCGGCTGAGCGCGTTCGTGTTCCCGGTCATGCTGCTCACGGCGAGCCTCGCCGGCTTCCGGCCGCGGCGCCTCGTCGTGCTCGCGCTCGCGGCGGCATTCGCCTACAACCTCGTGCCGTACGCGCTCCTCGTCCCGTCGCGGCTCGACAACAACTCGCAGAATGCGAGCTTCTGGCGGCCCGCGATCCGCTTCCTCCGCGAGCACGACCAGCCCGGCTACCGCGTGGAGGTAGTGCCGACGGCGGAGCACTGGGAGGCGTACTGGATCCCGAAATCCGGCTTCCCGCTCGCGCGCGGCTGGTACCGGCAGCTCGACACGGCCGACAACCCCGCCCTGTACAAGAAGCACCTCGACGCCGCCGGGTACCGCCACTGGCTGCGCTCCGCCGCCGTCCGCTACGTCCTCCTCAGCTCGACAGCCCCGCTCGACTGGGACGGCGGTCCGCAAGAGGCGCGCGTCGTGCGCTCCGCGACCTCCGGGCTCAGGCTCGTCTTCCGCAGCGGGAACTGGGCGATCTACGAGCTCCCGCACGCGACCCCGCTGCTCACCGGGCCGGCGAACCCGGTCGTCACCTCCTTCGGGCACACGGCGATTCGCGGTCGCGTCTTCACGGCCGGGCAGTACCTGCTGCGCGCCCACTACAGCCCGTATCTGCGCCTGAAGGGAAGCGGCTGCGTCGCGCCCGGCCCGGACAAGATGACGATCCTGAACCTGACCCGGCCGGAGAAGTTCGCGGTCAACGTGCCGGGAACGCCGGGCGGGCTCGTCCGGGAGCTCTTCGGAGGTAAGCAGGCGGCGAGCTGCACCTCGAGCCCGCCCGTCCGCGTCCACTAGCATCTGAGTCGTGCCGATCTACGAGTACGTATGCATGGAGTGCGAGTCGCACTTCGAGGAGCTCGTCCGAGGCGAGCAGCAGGTCGCCTGCCCGGACTGCACCGCGACCAACGTCTCGCGCCAGTTCTCCTCCTTCGCCGTGCACGGCGTCGCGAAGCCGGTCACCGCGGGTGGCGGCGGCGGAGGCTGCTGCGGCGGATCCTGCGGCTGCGGTCACTAGCTCCGCGATG
>JAICZB010000277.1 GCA_025933895.1 Thermoleophilia bacterium | reverse complement strand
GGTGCGATGGTCGAGTGCGAGTCAAGGACGCAGGAAGCGTGAATAGCAGCGCTATTCGCGCGACCGAGGACGCAGGATCGCGCCGACCAGCGCGGCCGGACAGTCCGTGCTTCATTTCGATGCGAGTTCTTAGCCGCAGGCCGGACCGCGCTCGCGCCGGCCTCGGCCGCGCGCGAGCGCACGCCGACCCTCCCATCCAAAGGATGAAGGCGAAACAGCGCGCAGTTCCGTATCCCAGCGGGCGGAGCGTCAGCTCTGCACGCTCGATGAGCCCATGCGCTCGATCACGACCTGCGGGATACGCGCGTTCGGGCTGAGCCGGAGGCACATGCGAACGACCTCGGCGCAGTCCTCGGGCCGGATCATCTCGGCCGGCTCGATTCCCGACCACTCCGCCATCGGGGTGTCGACGAAGCCCGGACAAAGCGCGATCGCGCGTATGCCGTCGGCATCCAGCTCCTCGTTGAGCGAGCGCGTCAGTGCGATCACGGCCGCCTTCGTCGCGCCGTAGGTTGCGAGCCACGGCGTCGGCAGCGTACCGGCGATCGAGGCGAGGTTGACGATCCAGCCGCGCGACTCGCGCAGGAGCGGGATCGCCGCCTGCGTGACGAGGAAGAGGCCGCGCAGGTTGACGCCGAGCTGGATGTCGAGGCTCTTCGCGGGTAGCTCCTCGACCTTGCCGCCGATCCCGATCCCGGCCGAGTTGACGAGCACGTCGAGCCGGCCGAAGCGCTCGCGGTGCTCCGCCACGACCCGCGCGCAATCCTCCGCGTCGGCCATGTTGGCGGGGACGGCTGCGGCGCCGAGCTCGGCCGCCGCCGCCTCTACCCGTTCGGGCCGGCGCGAGACGAGCGTCAGCTCGAACCCTTCGTCGCGCAGCATCCGCGCGATCGCCAGCCCGATGCCGGACGAGCCGCCGGTGACGAGTGCAGCCCCTGACATTGCGCCTACAGTAAACGCGGTGGAAGCGACGAGCCTCACGAGCCTGACCGTCGGCGGGGGTTGCGCTGCGAAGTACTCGGCGGCGCGGCTCGAGGAACTGCTGAAGGGCTTCGTCCCGGTGGAGGCGGAAGACCTGCTCGTCGGCCTCGACCCGGCCGACGACGCCGCCGTCTACCGGCTCGACGACGAGCGGGCGCTCGTCTTCACCGTCGACTTCTTCCCGCCGCTCGTCGACGACCCCACGCTCTTCGGCCGGATCGCGGCGACGAACGCGCTCAACGACGTGTTCGCGATGGGCGGCACGCCGCTCCTCGCACTCTCGATCGCGGCCTTCCCGGAGGAGCTCGCGACGGATCTCGTGGCGGCGGTCTTCGCGGGAGCGGACGAACAGGTGCGCGCTGCGGGAGCGATCCTCGCCGGCGGCCACACGATCCGCGACACCGAGCCGAAGTACGGACTTGCCGTCGTGGGCACGGTCCATCCGGACGGCGTGTGGGTCAAGAGCGGCGCGCGGCCCGGCGACGCGGTCTTCCTCACGAAGCCGCTCGGCACCGGGCTCGTGCTGGCCCGGAAGGGCGATCTCGACGAGGCAGCGGGCTGGATGACGACGCTCAACGACCGGGCGGCGCAGGTTCTGCGCCCCTTCTCGCCGCATGCGGTGACAGACGTCACCGGCTTCGGGCTCCTCGGCCACGCGCACGAGACGGCGGATCGGAGCGGCGTCCGGATCAGGCTCCGGGCTTCTTTGCTCCCTGCACTGGAGGGCGCGATCGAAGCGGCGCAGGACGGCGTCCGCACGGGCGGCGATCCCCGCAACCGCGACTTCGCCGGCTCCCACGTCGAGAGCGACGGCGTACCGGACGAGCTGCTTGCGCTCGCCTACGACGCGCAGACCGCGGGAGGGCTCCTCGTCACGCTGCCGGCCGAGAAGGCGCTCTCGCTCGAGGCGGAGTTCGAGCGGGCCGGTCTCTTCCTCGCGCGCGTGGGCGCGGTCGAGGAAGGCGCGGGCGTCGTGCTCGAGCCGTAGCCGCGGCAAAGCCGGTCTACACTCGGGTTGTGCACGCGGGGTCCGCATCGGCCGTGCTGCCGCGCCGGTTCGCCCGGACGGTCTCCCCGGTCGTCTTCAGGCGTGTGGCACTCGCAGCCGTCGGCATGCTCGTCCTCATCGTCGCCTCGGGCGCGACCGTGCGCCTCACCGGGTCGGGGCTCGGCTGTCCCGAATGGCCCACCTGCACCACGCAACACGCTCTTCCTCAGAGTTACCACTCGTACATCGAGTTCGGAAACCGCGTCGTCTCGGCGGTCACCATCTTCACGACGCTCGCCCTGGCCGTCGCGGCGTGGGCGACGCGCGGCCTCGCCCGTTACGGACGGTGGCTGGCGACCGCCGTCTTCGTCGGGACGCTCGCGCAGGCGCCGCTCGGCGCTATCACCGTCTACTACGACCTCGACCCGTACCTCGTGATCACGCACCTCCTGCTCTCGTTCACGCTCGTCTCGCTCGCGGCGCTCACGCTGCTCGAAGCGTCGCGGCTCGTCCGCGGCGGGGCATCGGCGCTGCCGGCGATTGCTCGAGTCGGCGGCCTCGCGCTCGTCGTCGCCGTGGTCGTGCTCGCGGTCAGTGGTACGGCGGCGACCGCTGCGGGACGTTTCCCGGGAAGCTCGGGCGCGAAGATCGTGCCGCGGCTCGGCTCCTTCTATCCCGCGGTCTACTGGCACGTGCGCGCTGTTGCCATGTTCGGGATCGTCTTCCTCGTGCTCGCCGCG
>JAICZB010000137.1 GCA_025933895.1 Thermoleophilia bacterium | reverse complement strand
TCGGAGGGCCGCCTACGCGGAGGGCCCACAGCCGAACGAGGTAGAGCCCCAGCAGCACTCCGGCCACCGCGAGCGTGCCATACAGCGCGGTGGCCTGGAACGTCCACGTCTCGGGCAGTACGAACCACAACGACACGACGAGAGCGGCAATGCAGAGAACGGAGGCGGCCAGCGGCAAGGCCCGTACGAGTGCTCGCCTGCGGTCGACGCGGCCGGGTCGCAAAGGAACGAGCGCGGTGACGAGGAGAATCCCGGCAGCCGCGAAGCCCACGAACGATCCGTACCCGCCCGGTAGATGAACGTGCTCTCGCGGAACGCGGTTCCCGTCACCGAGACGAAGATGACGACACCGACGACGAGGTCGAGAACATACGTCTCGAGCGCCGGAAGCACCGGGGTCGCAAGGAGCACCAAGCAGAGGCCGGCCGGCAGCGGTGCCGGTGGCCGCGTACCACCCGTCGGTCCCGTGTCTGCTCACGCCTGCGGCGTGGATCTCCTCCCAGGGCAAGAAAAGCGCCACGATCAGAAGTCCTGCGGCTCCCGCACGGACGGCCGCGAACCCACACGGTAGGACGGGAAACCGCGCTGGCCGGGCGCGCACGCCCTCGACGACGACGAGCGAGACGGCGCAGCCGACGCCGATCCACGTTCCGTACAGATGCTCACCGGAGATCCCAACCGCGCTGGCCGCCGCGCCGGTGAGGATCGCCGTTGCGATTGCAAGCGCCAGGCGCCACCGTCGTCCGGCCTCGTCGTGCAGCCAGCCTGCGCCGAGGAGGAGGGAGAGCACTGCGATCGCGGCGGCCGGATTCTCGATCCCGTGGACGCTGGGCAGAGCTTGCTCCGGCCCACCGAGCCCGACCCACGGCAAGAGAAACGAGACCAGCAGACCGACGCCGACGACGACGGCTACTGCGTCGGCGCCCCCACGCAGCCTCAGGGGCTCGCTCCTTCGGACGGTGAGCCCGCTGAGCGCGGCGACTCCGGCACAAGCGAGCCCCAGATAGAAGCCGTATGTCCAATCGCTGTGGGGAACGCGCGAATGTCCAGTGAAGCCGCCGCCGAATTCCCGACTCAGCGTGTGAACCTCCACCGCCACGGCGACCGCGAAGTACGCGAGCGCGATGCCGAGGCCCCCGAGCGGTAGCCGGGCAGCGAGGCGCGGACTGCGCAGGCCCGCGATGGCCGCGAGAACCTGGCGATCACCACGAGGACGGCGACGTCGCCGGCAGCGGACACCCAGCCTTCGACGCCTCCGCCTTTGAAGAGGGTGAATAACCCTGACGTGCTGAAGAGGAGGCCGGGCGGCGGCGTCGTCTCGCGCCACGGCAGGAAAAGGCTCGCGAGGAACGTCAGCGCGCTTCCGAGGAGCACGAGGAGCGGCAGACGCTCTCTCACCGGATCGCAATCTACGCCTCGTCCCGGTCGAGGACTAGGCTGGGCGGCCGTGCACCGGAGCGAGATCACGATCGACCTCGGGGCGATCCGCCACAACGCGCGGCGACTCCTCGAGGCGCTCGACGGGGCCGAGCTCTGGGCCGTCGTGAAGGCGAACGGCTACGGCCACGGTGCGAGCGAGGCCGCCCGGGCGGCGCTCGAGGCCGGCGCCTCTCTCCTCTGCGTCGCGACCGTCTCTGAAGGAATTGCGCTCCGGCGCGACCATCCCGATGCGCGCATCCTCGTCATGTGCCCGGGCGATCCTGCCGAGGCGCGCGAGGCGCGGCTGGAGCTCGTCGTCTCCGGCGGGGGCAAGATCCCTCGCGAAGTCCCGGTGCACCTGAAGCTCGACACCGGCATGGGACGGTGGGGCCTGTCGGAACTGCCGCAACCCACGAGCAATGTCGTCGGGCTGATGAGCCATCTCGCCACCGCCGACTCGGACCCGGCGTTCGCGCGGCAGCAGCTCGAGCGGTTCCGGGAGGCGACGGAGCCGTATGCGCACCTCACGCGGCACATCGCGAACAGCGCGGCGGCGCTCCGTCTGCCGGACGCTCGCTTCGGCGCGGCCCGCTGCGGGATCGCGCTGTACGGGATCTCGCCCTTCGACACCGACCCTGCCGAGGACGGGCTTCGGCCGGTGCTCTCGTGGCGAAGCCGGCTCGCGCAGGTGCGTCTTCTCCAGCCCGGAGAGAGCACCGGCTACGGCCGGCGGTTCGTCGCCGAGCGGCCGACGTGGATCGGGATCGTCCCGGTCGGCTACGCCGACGGGTTCCGACGCGACATGACCGGAACCGAGGTTCTCGTGGACGGTGAGGCGCACCGCACGGTCGGCACGGTCTCGATGGACGCAGTCGCCGTCGAGCTCGACCGGAAGCTGCCGGTCGGGACTCCGGTCACGATCGTCGGCGACGGGCTGCTCATCGAGCGGCACGCGGACGCTGCGGGGACGATCGGCTACGAGATCGCGTGCGGAATCAACTCCGGCGCCGGTCGCGCCCGTCGTGTCGTCGTCGGCTGACCGCTTCGCGCGCACTGCCGAGCGCGTCGCGGCGCGGCAGGACTCGCGCGCGGCCCGGCTTGCGCAGGAGGTACGCGACTTCGTCGCTCCGGGCGGCGACGAGCGCGCCCTCGACGTCGGCACCGGGGCGGGCGCTCTGGCGCTCGCCCTCGCCCCGCTCGTGCAGAAGGTCGTCGGGCTCGACCCCGTGCCGGAGCTGCTCGAGCTCGCGCGCGCCCGGGCCCTCCCGAACACCGAGTTCTTGCAGGGAGACGGGGCGGAGCTGCCGTTTCCGGACGGCGCCTTCGACCTCGCCGGCACGCTCCGGACGCTCCATCACGTTGCCCGGCCCGAGGAGGTCGTGGCAGAGCTCGCGCGCGTGACGCGGCTCGGCGGTCGTGTGCTCGTCGTCGACCAGCTCGCACCGGACGACCCGGGCGAGGCCGCCGCCCTCCACGAGTTCGAGACCGCGCGCGATCCGTCGCACACGCGCCTGCTCACCGATGCGAGGCTTCGGGAGCTCTTCGCGGCGAACGATCTGTCAGTTCTCCGAGAGCGCCACGAGGAGGAGCAGCGCGACCTCTCGGCCTATCTCGACCTCGCCGGTTGCGAGGGTGACCGCCGGGCCCGCACCGAGAACCTCGCTGCGGCCGACCCGCGAGTCCTCGTCACGGGCGTCGGCTGGTACCTCCTCGAGCGGCGCTGAGAGCCGAGTTAGTGCCCGGTGACGCCGCCGTCGAGGTTGGAGAACGCCTCGCGGAGCTGGGCGCGCTCGGCATCGAGCTCGGTGAAAGAGAGCATCAGCCGCCGCTCGCCCTCGGCCGACAGGCGGAGGTGGGCGACGCGCGCGTCCCGCTGCGACTGCTCCCGCTCGATGAGCCCTGCGCTCTCGGCGCGGCGCACGAGCTCGGTCACGGTGCTCTGCGCGAGCTGCATCCGGTCGGAGAGCTCCGTCACGGTCGACTGCTCGCTACCGTCGGCTGCGCCCTTGATCATCATCAGCAGCGTGTAGCGCTGCGGGGTCAGGCCGGAGTGGCGGGCGATCTTCTCGCTGCGGCGGAGGAAGTGCCGCAGGGCCGAGCGGAACTCGGCGACGGCGATGACGTCCTGGATGCTCGGATCGCTCTGAATGGCCATGCGCCGATTCTAGGGTTCTTTAGAGTGCTTTTGGCAAACGTGCGAGGACACGGGTGAAGACGTTCGGCATGGCGTCCTGCAGCGGGGCGACCGGGCCGTAGTACCAGGGCACCGTCGTTTCGCCGCGTCCCTCCTCGAGCGAGCGGAGGACGTGCGACGCGACTTCCTTCGGTCCGATCACGACTCGCTGGACGCGCCGCGGCAGCCAGGACTGCGGAAATCCCTCCGTCTCTGTGAAGCCCGGCTTCACCGTGTGCACCCGGATTCCCTCCCCGCGCAGCTCGGCTGCGGCCGTGCGGGAGAAGGCCAGCTGCGCGTGCTTCGAGGCGGAGTAGGGGCCGCTCGGCGGCCCGGCGACGACGCCCGAGACCGAGACGATGTTCACGACGTCCGACGGCGCCGCGGCACGCAGGCCCGGCAGGAAGGCGCGGAGGCACCAGACCGCGCCGAGGTAGTTGATGCGGATCAGCCGCTCGATCACCTCGGGATCGCCGTGGACGAAGCTCGTCCGACCCGGGATCCCGGCGTTGTTCACGAGGACGTCGATCGCGGGGTGCCGCTCTAGGATGCGCGCGGCGACGGCGTCCACCGCAGCGCGGTCGGAGACGTCGCACGGCTCTGCGTCGCCGCCGATCTCCTCCGCCAGCGCTTCCAGCCGGTCGGCTCGCCGGGCGAGCAGGATGCAGAGGTCGCCGCGGCCGCCGAGCAGGCGGGCGATCTCGGCGCCGATGCCCGAGGAGGCGCCCGTCACGACCGCGACCCGGCCCACGACGAACAGGCTATCTCCGGCTTCTCTAGGATCGCGCCGATGGCCGGACCGTTCGAGGGCAAGCGCGGGCTCGTGCTCGGCGTCGCCAACAAGCGTTCGATCGCCTGGGCGATCGCGCGCGAGCTCGCAGCGGGAGGCGCGAAGCTCGCCTTCACGTACCAGGGCGAGCGGATCGAGCCGACGGTGCGCGAGCTGGCCGCATCGATCGAGGCGCCGCTCGTGACCGAGTGCGACGTGCGGTCCGACGAGGACGTGGCGCGGGTCTTCGGCGAGGTGGGGGAGGCGTTCGGCGGCGAGCTCGACCTGCTCGTCCACTCGGTCGCCTTCGCGGCGGCCGAGGATCTCGAGGGACGCTTCACCGACACGCCGCGCGACCGCTTCTGGCTCGCGGTCGACGTGAGCGCGTACTCGCTCGTCGCCTGTGCCCGCGCGGCCGAGCCGCTGATGGAGAAGGCGGGCGGCGGCTCGATCCTGACGATGACGTACCTCGGCGGCGAGCGCGCGGTGCCGCACTACAACGTGATGGGCGTGGCGAAGGCAACCCTCGACGCGTGTGTCCGCTACCTCGCCTGGGACCTCGGCGAGAAGAACATCCGCGTCAACGCGGTCTCGGCCGGGCCTGTACGGACGCTCGCGGCCCGCTCGATCGCCGGCTTCACGACGATGGAGGACATCGTCGAGGAGCGCTCCCCGCTCCGCCGCCACATCACCGCGGACGACGTCGGCGCGGCGGCCGCGTACCTCCTCGGCGACGGCGCCGGCAACGTGACCGGCACGACGCTCTACGTCGACAGCGGCTACCACGCGATGGGGCTATGAAGCGTGGTTAACCGCTGTGGACTGCTGCCCGAGGCCTTCCAAGTTCTCTGACGGACTCGAACGGTCGACCCCCTCCATACCCATCGAAACGTCGCGCCGAGAGAGCGCGCTCTCCGAATCGTGGTCACATCGTGCTTCCCCTGCTAATTGCCCGACTCGAGCCGGCTGGGACGAGCAGCCCGAACGTGCTCTGAGCAGACTCGGAGCACCCGAACCCTGTCCCCAAGACCTGACTCCAGAGCCTCGGCCACGGACTCGTCGCTGCGGTAGTCGCGGAACGGTAAGGATGCGGTCGAGGTTAGTTCCCGCGCTCACGGTCTGCGCGATGGGCATCCAGCAGCACCCCCGACCGAGAGGGCGTCTTTACGACAGCGCCGCGACGATCGCGTCGCAGGCGTCCGGGCGCGGTCCGTCCAGCTTCAGAACCTCGAAGCTCAGGAAGTCGTCAGTCGTAGCGTCAAAGGTCGCGACACCGACGAGCAGGCCGGTATCGACGATGACTTCGCCCGTCGGGAGCTTGAACCTCGGCGACTGGCCCGCGTTCGTGAACGTGACGGAGTAGGTCCCGTCGCCATTGTCGGTCGGCGCGCTCTGCCGCCGGAACCCGGTCTCCTGGATCTCCATCGACTTCCCACTCGTTGTCGCGGTGAAGATCGTCTTGACGTTGAGGCTGGTACGCGAACCGTCGAGGGTGTAGTTCGCGACGACGTCGTCGACCGAGGTGCCGTCGATGCCGCACGCGTTGTCGGCGTATCGGTCGCTGACGAAGTGGTCATGCCCGATCTGGGCCGCCGTAGCGTTCGAGGCGGGTAGTGCAAGTGCTGCAAGCAGGGTAATCCCCGCGACAAGGGCAATCAGCTTTTGCATGTGTGCTCCTTCATCGATCAGTTCGCGGCAGGATCTGCCGGTGATCGCGAGGGTGACACCTGTCGGTTTAGTCCCGGTATAGGCGGGCGGTTGTCGGGCGAGCAGTTGGACCGACCTGCTGCCTTAGGCGATCGGCGACGCTCCGTGGACGAGCTCGCCGAGGAGGAGGAGTACGGTCGGGATGTCGCGGAAGGATTGTGCTGGATCTCCCGGGGCGCCGAGGGCGTCCAGGGTGGACAAGTGACGGTCTTTGCCATGCGTGCGCCAGTGCGCCTCGCTTCGCCAGATTCCGATGATCCGGATGCCCTCGTCGGTCGGTCCGGCGGCCTGGAGAAGAAGCCCGCGCGGCGGCGGGCTTGCAGTGGGGCCGAGGCGCTTGTACTCGTACCAGCTCGCTGCGATGTCGTGTACGAACGCGTAGGCCATCTTCTTGTCCGCAGCCTCGCGGAGCCTCGTTTAGTGCGGGTATAGCTCTTCGCGCGCCGAAGGCCGACAATTGGGGCGTGGAGTTGCGCGTCCTAGGGCCGTTGGAGCTGGTTGGCCAGGACGGTCCTGTCCGGATGCGGGCGGCGAAACAGCGGCGGCTGCTCATCGGGCTGGTCGTAGCGTGCGGCAGTCCCGTTCCCTTCGATCGGCTGATCGATGCACTTTGGAATGGGCGCCCGCCTG
>JAICZB010000020.1 GCA_025933895.1 Thermoleophilia bacterium | reverse complement strand
GGAGCCGACGATCGCGACCGCACTGCCGAGGGCTGTACCCGCAGCGCCTTCGAGAGTGACGGAGAGCACCTCGCCTGCGCACGCCTGCGGGACGTTGAGGACGTTGACCTGGGTGACGTTGCCGCTGTTGTTCACGTCGCGAGTCGCGGTGAGCGAGGAAGACGTGCAGCCGCTGACGATCGCGCTGCCGGCTCCGAGCTTCCCGGTGCTGAAGTTGAGGCTTGCGGCAGCCGCGACGCCGGCCGTCACCAACGCTGTGGTCAGCAGGGCGCCGAGAATGTTGATCAGCCGCTTCACGCATTCACCTCCCGGGCCGGAACCGAGCGGGGCACGCTGTCGTACCCCGCTCGCTCTCCGCCGGTACGAGTCCTGACCTACGAGATGACGACCGAGACGCCGGTGACGAGGCTCGCGTCGGGGTTGCCCGAGGTCGCGATGTTCGCCGTGGCGGTCGCCGGGAGCGTGCCGCTCATCTCGGCGCCGACCGCGGCGCCGGCGGCGCCGGTCAGCTGGATCTTGTACGACTTGCTCTGGCAAGCGGCCGGGATGCTGGCGAGGTTGACCTGGCTGACTGCATAGCCGGGAATGCCCGAGGCGTATGCCGTCGTGTACGACGCCTGGATGCCGGAGCCGCAGGACGCGACGACGGCGCTGCCCGCGCCGAGGCCCGACGTCGTCAGGCCGAGCGAAGCGGCGAAGCCGTAGACGCTGGCGAAGACCGTGACCGCCGCCACAGCGGCGACGACGATCTTGGCGGTGCGTGTGGCGTTCCGAATCTTGCGCATGTGAGGGATGCTCCTCTGGTCGTTTTCGTACCGGTCGGACTCGTTGTCCGATGACCAGAGGATCGGTCGGCGCCTTATGAAATCGAGGGTGGGCGCCGTATGAGTCCGGTATGACCGGAACATCCCCCTAAATGGGGACGGAAAGACCAGCAGCGCCGCAGCCATGCCGAATTCGTCGGCTGAAGTGACAAAAGTCGATAGGGAAATCCCTCTAAAGAACTCGCATCGAAATGAAGCACGGGCTGTCCGGTCGCGCTGGTCGGCGCGTGGTCATTCCGAAACGAGTTCTAAAGCCGGACGGGCGGGTAGCGGCCGCGGATCTCGTCGACGAAACCGGCCAGGCGGTCGGCGAGCTCCCGGTCCTCGAGCTCGAGCACGTTCTCGGCGTTCAGCTCGCCCGAGTGGGAGAGGTTGAAGCTGCCGGCGAAGACGGTGTCGTCCGCGACGGTCACCTTGGCGTGCATGTAGTCGTGCACCGAGCCCGGGGCGTAGGGCGTCGACTGCTTGCCGGAGAACGGCGCCCGCGTGAGCACCGTCCGCAGCAGCGGCCCCTTCCAGTCGGCGTTCCCGTTCTCGTGCCACTGCGAGAGCACCTCGGCGATCTGCGTCGCGTCGACGACGCCGGCGATGTCGACCTTCCCGTCGGACGCGGCCTGCGCGAGCGTCCCGAGGATCGGCGCCGAGCTGATCACGGGCGACGCGACCCGGACGCGGCGTCGGGCGGCGCCGATCGACTTCGCGATCCGGTGGGCGAGCTTCTCGCCGCGCCCAGGGCAGAACCAGGCGCGCATCCCGTCGACGGGCGCCGTGTCGACCTTGCCGCTGTGCGCGACGTCGCGCGTCGTCCAGAGCTGCTCGAAGTCGTCGCGGTAGCGGGCCGCGATCGCCGGCGAGTCGACGGTGACGACCACGTTTTCCTCCCGCGTCCACGAGTCGGCCGTCCAGTTCGTCGAGCCGGTCCAGACCGAGGCGGCGTCGCGGACGACGTATTTGTGGTGCATGAGGTCCGGAACGCCGGGGATCGCGGCGGTCGGGAAGGGCTGCGCCTCGAGCGCGTCGGGAGCCGTGGCCGGCGGCGGCGGCACCGGGACCGCCTTCGCGTGGTCGAGGTTGTACGCGAGCCGGACGGCGACCCCGCGCTTCTGGGCGTCGCCGAGCGCGCCGCAGACGATCGCGTCGAGCTCCGGCGGCAGGTTGAAGTCGTAGACCGCGACCTCGAGCGTCTGCTTCGCGGCGGCGACGAACTCGGCGAGGGCGTGCGCCGTCTGCTCGGCCGGCTGGCCGCCGTCGGTCAGCGTGCGGACTTCGACGCCAGCCACTCGGCCTTGTGTGCCTTCTTCGCCGCCTGGTAGTCGGCGAGCGCCTGCGGCGAGTCGACGTCCCCGAGCGTCGGATGGCCGGGCACGAGGTCCTGCGCGGCCGGCACGCCGAAGCGCTTCGCGAGCACGGCGCCGAGCGACTTGATCTTCATCTCGCCGAAGCCGGGCAGCGCGGAGATGCGCCCGCGGAGATCTGCTCCGTCAGCCGCTTCCCTCCAGAGGCGGGACGCGTCGCCGTCGTACTCGTCTGCGACGGTCGCCGCCAGCTCGCGCACCCGACCGGCCATCGAGCCGGGGAAACGATGGATGGCCGGCTTCTGCCGGAAGAGCGGCTCGATGTCCGCCTCCGCCACCGCGCGCGGCTCGAGCGTCCCGAGCCGCTCCTTCAGCCGCAGTGGCCCGAGGAAGGCCTGCTGGACGGTCACCTGCTGGTCGAGTGCGAAGCCGACGAGCAGCGCGAAGGGATCCTCCGCGAGGAGACGGCACGCCGCCTCGTCCTCGGTGAACCAGAGCGCCTCGGGCATGCCTTGATCCTACGCGGAGGCCTGCAGCAGAGCGCGGCAGCGCTGGACGTACGGCATCGCGCGTTGCTCCTCGAAGTACGCGAGCGCGGCGTCCAGGCGCGAGGAGTCGCCGCGCTCGGCTGCGAGGAGCCCGGCCCACGCCTCGGGGAACCGAGCTCCGATCGAGCCGTAGATCTCCGACGCGCGGACGAGCTCACCGGAGGAGGCGACGCGTCCCGCCTCGAGAAAGACGTAGCCGGCCTTCCCGTCCATGAGCTCGAGGTACTCCTGCCCGCGGTCGAGCTCGACGAGCGCCAGCGGCAATTCGGAGACGTCTTCGTCCACGGAGCCCGTGAGCACCTCGGCGAGCAGTTCGTCGGCTTCCGCGTTCCGGCCGGCGACCCGGAAGCAATACGCGACACGGGTGAGGACGAACGGCGAGGTCTGCGCGTCGGCGCCGCCTTCCCGTGTGGCGGCGAGAGCCTGTTCGGCGTCCGCAATCCCGTCGTCGATCTCCCCACGCGCCGCCAGTACGAATCCGCGCGTGGCGAAGACACTTCGCTCCTGGTATGCGGCGCCGCCGTGGCCGCCGGCCAGAAACGCGTTCGCCCGCGTGACGACGTTCTCGAAGTCGCCGTGGTAGAAGCTGTCGTACACGAGCTCCGCGTCGTTCCAGGAGAGCGCGCTTTCGAACCCGTAGCGCTCGCACAGGGACCGCGCCTCGTACAAGCGGTCGGATGATTCGGCGAGCCGTCCGGCGATCCGGAGCGTGTTCGCGAGGTTGTTGAGGGCGCTGTGGAGATGAAAGACCGAGGCGCCGAGCGCAGCCCGTTCGACGCTCTGCTCGAGGTCGTCGATTCCGTCGACGTCGCCGGAGAGGACTCGGGCCATGCCGAGCGTGTTCAGGCAGACGGCGGCCGTTTCGTGGTCCTCGGCGTCGTCTGCGAGCGAGAGTGCCTGGCGGGCGAGGGCGATCCCGCTCTCGAAGTCCCGGTCGATCACGAGCTTGGAGCGGGCCGCGCTGGCAATCGCGCGTCCGACGGCCGCGGATGGTGGAGCTGCCGATGCGAGCTCGAGGGCTCGATCCCGGACTTCCCGCACTGAGGCGATATCGCCGCGATAGAAGAGATCGCTCCCGAGGAGAACGCCGGCCTCTGCGGCCCGACCCGGGTCTCCCTGAGCCACGAACGCCTCGATGGCAGGCTCGAGCAGCTCGGCAGCATCGTCGCTGCCGATCAGGCGCCCGGCGTAGGCGGCGACGAGCTGGAGGTGCGGACGCTGGGGATCGTCCGCATCGGTCAGCTCGAGTGCCTCACGCGATAGTTGGTGTGCCGCGGAGCCGGCCCCCAGGGACAGCGCGCGGTGCGCCCCCTCCGCGAACGCCTTCCGGGCAGGCGCTCGGAGCGCGGCCGTGTCGAGGCCGGCCGCCTCTGCGAGGGAGAGTGCCTCGTGGTAATGGTGGGCGAGCATCTCCGCGAGGTCCTCAGTGCGGTCGCCCGCCAGGGACGAAAGCCACTCCGCCACTCGCCGATGCTTCTCGACGCGCTCCGAGCGCGGCATCTGGCCGTAGGCGACGTCCCGGACGAGCGCATGGAGGAAGGCGTACTGCGTCTCGCCGCCGATCGACGAGCGGCGGTCGCGGCGCGTGAACTCCTTCCGCTCGAGCGCGTGGAGGATCCGGTCGTCAGCGCCGTCGAGCGCTCCCGGCCAGAAGACCTTGCCGATCACGGACGCGTGCTGCAGGAGCGCCTTCTCGTCCGGTGCGAGCCCGTCGATGCGCGCAGCGATCAATCCCTGCACGGTCTCCGGGAGCTGCAACTCGCCGGCGCCGTGCTCGGCGAGCATCCGCGCGTACTCCTCGGCGTAGAGCGGATTCCCCTCCGCGCGCCGCAGCACCGCCTGCTGCGCGTCTGCGTCCAGCACGGCCCGGTCGAGCAGCCGCTGGAGCAGGACGGCCGTCTCCTCGTTCGTCAGCGCGCCGATCGAGAGGGTGAACGCGTTGCGCTTGCCGCCGCCCCAGCCGGGCCTCCGGTCGAGCAGCTCGGGCCTAGCCGTGCCGACGATGAGGAGCGGGACCGTCGTCGCCCAGTCGGCGAGGTGGTCGACGAAGTCGAGCAGCCCGTCGTCGGCCCAGTGGAGATCCTCGAACACGAGGATCAGCGGGCGCTGCTCCGCGGCCGCCTCGAGCAGCCGGCGCCAGGCCGCGAACGCCTCCTCGCGCTCGGCGCGTTCCGCGCCCTCGAGCCCGACGAGCGGACGCGTGTGCCGGGCCAGCCACTCCCGCTCCCGCTCGTCCTCGGTGAGTGCCCCGACCATGCCTACGAGCTTCTCCTCCGCGGCCGCCGTGTCGTCGGACTCGAGGATCCCGGCGTGGGCCTTGACGATCTCGCCGAGCGCCCAGAAGCTCACGCGCTCGCCGTAGGGGAGAGACCGGCCCTGTCGCCAGGAGATGATCTCCTCGTCCGCGTCGGTGATCTGGAACAGCTCGGCGACGAGCCGGCTCTTCCCGATTCCGGGGACTCCGACGAGCGTCACCAGCTGGGCGGACTGCTCCGTGCGCGCGCGCTCGAAGGCGTCGGCGAGCAGGCTTCGCTCGCGCTCGCGCCCGACGAGCGGTGTCCGCAGCTTCTGCTCGACGTCGCTGCCGAAGCGCGCGCGGGCGCCGACCGCCTCCCACACGATGATCGGCTCCGCCTTGCCCTTGGCCTCGACAGGCGGCGCCTCGCGGTACTCGATCGCGTGGCGGGTGGCGCGGTACGTCCCCTCGCCGACGAGGATCCCGTTGACGGGCGCGGAGCTCTGGAGCCGCGCGGCGGTATTGACGACGTCGCCGGCCACCATCGCGTCGCCCTCGCCGGGCCTCGCACCGAGCGCGACGAGCGCCTCGCCGGTGTTGACGGCGGTGCGGATCTGGAGCTCGTCGCCGATCGAGTCGCGGATCGCAAGCGCCGCCCGCACCGCACGCTCCGGGTCGTCCTCGTGCGCGACAGGCGCGCCGAAGACGGCCATGACGGCGTCGCCGATGAACTTCTCGACCGTGCCGCCGTGCCGTTCGAGCTCGGCGCGGAGCTGCGTGTAGTAGCTGGACAGCGTGGCGCGGACGTCTTCGGGGTCGAGCCCCTCCGCGCGTGCCGTCGAGCCGACGAGATCGGTGAAGAGGATCGTCACGACCTTCCTCTCCTCTCGCGCGACCGCAGGCGAGAGCGCGGCCCCGCACATCCCGCAGAGCCGGAAGCCGTCCGGATTCTCCTGCCCGCACGCAGGACAGGTGGCCATCCCCGTACCGTAGACCTCTCAGCCGAGGCGGTCGAGGACCCCCGGCGGGATGAAGCCGAGCCGGACGTACCGGTCGAGCGCCTCGCGCCAACGGGGGTCGGAAGAGCCGGTCGGACGCAGCCATGCTGCGGCCCCGTCGAGGTCGCCGTGCGCGACGGCGATTACCGCTGCGGTGACCGCGACCTGGTCCTCGGGGAGCCCGGCCGAGCGCGCGAGCTCGACCTCGGCTTCGAGGTCTGTCTGCTCGCCGAAGTCGCGTCGCCTTCGGTAGGCGGCGGCGATCCCGTGCAGGCGCCGCAGCTCCTGCAGCGGCTCTGCGTGGTTGTCGACGCGGAGGTCGAAGACGCGTTCCCACGGTTCCTCCTCCCTGTCGCCGGAGACGACGATCAGCGCCGCGCTCTCGCGCCCGCGGAAGTCGCCGCCTGCTGCCTCCGCAGCGTCGAGCGCCGCGAGCAGCCGCTCGGCGAGCGGGCCGGTCGTCGCTTCGAACGTGTCCGCAGCGGCGTCCCAGACCGTCGCCGACGCGAGCATGTTGCCCTGCGCCGAGACTCCGGGACGTTCGACGTGGCCGCAGTCGGGAATGCAGGCATCTCCCGTGTGCGCGGCCGTGCGCCCGTCGGCGGTGAGGAAGGCGACCTGGCGGAAATCGCGCTGCTCGTCCGCCTCCACCAACTGTGCGAGAGTGTCCCGAGGGGCCTCGCCGGCCGCGAGCAGGTCGAGCCCGCGCGGGCCGTAGCCGCGCTCGGTGAACGACTGCGTCGCCACCGCGCCGACGCCCGGCCGCGCCCAGGCGCAGAAGCCCACACCGAACGCCCGCGACTGCACGGCGACGCCGAGCTCGCCGCTCGCTTCGTCCCGCCCGACGATCGAGTAGGTCACGGCTGGGAAGTTACCCTGCTCACGTGGATCCGTTCGCGGCTTTCCGGCCGGAGACGCGTGCCTGGTTCGAGCGGAACTTCGCCGCGCCGACGCCTGCCCAGGAGCAGGGCTGGCCGGCGATCGCGGGCGGCGGCCACGTCCTCATCCAGGCGCCGACCGGCTCCGGAAAGACGCTCGCGGCGTTCCTCTCGGCGATCGACCGCTTGACCACGACGCCCGGGACCGGCCTCCGCGTCCTCTACGTCTCGCCGCTCAAGGCGCTCAACTACGACGTCGAGCGGAACCTCCGCGGCCCGCTCGCCGGTCTCCGCTCCGAGCTCCGCGTCGCGGTCCGCACCGGCGACACGCCGCAGAAGGAGCGCGCCGCGATGCTGCGCGAGCCGCCGGACATCCTGATCACGACGCCCGAGTCGCTCTTCCTCCTGCTCACCTCGCGCGCCCGTGAGCTGCTGCGGAGCGTCGACACGCTGATCCTCGACGAGGTGCACGCGGTCGCCGGGACGAAGCGCGGCGCCCACCTCGCGCTCTCGGTCGAGCGGCTCGACGCGCTCGCGGCGCAGCCGGTGCAGCGGATCGGGCTGTCGGCGACGCAACGGCCGCTCGAGGAGATCGGTCGCTTCGTGTCCGGGGGTCGCTCGATCGAGCTCGTCGACGCGGGCGTGGCGAAGGAGCTCGACCTCGAGGTGGTCGTGCCTGTCGAGGACATGCGCGAGCCCAGGCTGGAAGCGTCGCCGGCAAAGCCGCCGACGCCCGGCGGGAAGACCGAGCGCCTAGCGGCGCTCCCGGGCGAGGCGAGGGACGAGGGCCACGAGCCGCGCTCGATCTGGCCCTCCATCTATCCGGCTCTCGTCGAGCTCGTCCGGGCGCACCGCTCGACGATCGTCTTCGTCAACAACCGGCGTCTCGCCGAGCGGCTCGCGCTGCGGCTCAACGAGCTGGCGGAGGAGGAGATCGCGAGAGCCCACCACGGCTCCCTGGCGCGCGAGCAGCGGACGCAGATCGAGGAGGACCTGAAGGCCGGCCGGATCCCGTGCCTCGTCGCGACGTCATCGCTCGAGCTCGGCATCGACATGGGCGCCGTCGACCTCGTGATCCAGGTCGAGTCGCCGAAGTCGGTGGCGCGCGGACTGCAGCGCATCGGCCGCGCCGGCCACTCGCTCGGCGAGGTCTCGCGCGGCCGGATCTTCCCCAAGTTCCGCGCAGACCTGCTCGAGTCGGCGGTCGTCGCGCAGCGGATGCGGGAGGGTCTGATCGAGGAGACGCAGATCCCGCGCAACCCGCTCGACGTGCTCGCGCAGCACGTCGTCGCGATCTGCGCCGACGAGGAGATCGAGGTCGCGGAGCTGCACGGGCTCGTCCGCCGCGCCTATCCCTTCGCCGACCTCTCGCGCGCGCAGCTCGAGAACGTCCTCGACATGCTCGCCGGCCGCTACCCGTCGGACGAGTTCGCCGAGCTGCGGCCGCGGATCGTCTGGGATCGCACCGCGGGCATCCTCCGTGGCCGGCCGGGCGCTCGGCGGCTCGCGGTCACGAACGCCGGCACCATCCCCGACCGCGGTCTCTTCGGCGTCTTCATCGCCGGCTCGGAGCCTGCAAGCCGCGTGGGGGAGCTGGACGAGGAGATGGTCTACGAGGCCCGCGCCGGCCAGGTGATCGTCCTCGGCGCCTCGTCGTGGCGGATCGAGGAGATCGGCCGCGACCGCGTGCTCGTCTCGCCGGCGCCGGGCGTCCCTGGAGCGGTCCCGTTCTGGAAGGGAGAGGGAGTCGGCCGCCCGTACGAGCTCGGCGAGGCGATCGGGAGGTTCGCGCGCGAGCTGCTCGCCCAGCGCGAGCCGGAGGTGCCGGACCTCGACGAGCGCGCGCAGCGCAATCTCGTCGCGTTCCTCCGCGAGCAGGAGCGCGCGACCGGCGCGCTGCCGTCCGACCGCACGGTCATCGTCGAGCGCTTCCGGGACGAGATCGGCGACTGGCGCGTCTGCATCCTCGCGCCTTTCGGCGCGCGCGTGCACGCGCCCTGGGCCATGGCCGTCGGCGCGCGGTTGCGCGAGTCGCTCGGTCTCGAGGTGCAGTCGATCTGGTCGGACGACGGCATCGCGTTCCACCTGCCCGACGCCGACTCGCCGCCCGCCACCGACCTGCTCGTCCTCGATCCCGAGGAGCTGGAGGAGCTCGTGCTCGCCGAGGTCGGTCAGTCGGCGCTGTTCGGCGCGCGCTTCCGCGAGAACGCCGCCCGCGCCCTTCTCATCCCGCGCCGCCGGCCCGGCGAGCGGACGCCGCTCTGGCAGCAGCGCCTCAAGGCGCAGGGCCTGCTCCAGGTCGCGCGCAAGTATTCGAGCTTCCCGATCGTGCTGGAGACGTACCGCGAGTGCCTGCAGGACGTGTTCGACCTGCCGGCGCTGAAGCGGCTGCTCGCGCGCCTGCGCGCGCGCGAGCTCGATCTCGTGGACGTCGAGACCGCGAGCGCCTCTCCGTTCGCGTCCTCGCTTCTCTTCGACTACATCGCGACCTACATGTACGAGGACGACACGCCGCCGGCGGAGCGGCGTGCGCAGGCGCTCTCGCTCGACCGCGACCTGCTGCGGGAGCTGCTCGGCCAGGAGGAGCTGCGCGAGCTCATCGACCCGGGAGCGCTCGCCGAGGTGGAGGCGTCGCTTCGGCCGTTCCCGCAGGATCCCGAGCGGCTCCACGATCTTCTCCGACTGAGGGGAGACCTCTCGGCCGGGGAGTTCGACGAGGCGCACGCCGCGATCCTCGAGGCGGAGCGGCGCGCGATTCGCGTCCGCATCGCCGGTCGGGAGCGGCTTGCTGCGGCGGAGGATGCGGGGCGCTACCGCGACGCGCTCGGCGTCGTCCCACCGTCGGGCCTTCCGTCCGTGTTCCTCGAGCCGGTACCGGACGCGCTCCGCTCGCTCGTGGCGCGCTGGGCCCGCGGGCGCGGGCCGTTCACGACCGCCGAGGCGTCCGCGTGGTTCGGCGTCGACGTCGAGGAGGAGCTACGCGAGCTCGAGCGCGACGAGAAGCTCGTTCGCGGCGAGTTGCGTCCCGGCGGAACCGAGCGCGAGTGGTGCGACCCCGACGTGCTCCGCCGGCTGAGGCGCGCCTCCCTCGCAGCGCTCCGCCGTGAGGTCGAGCCGGTGGAGCAGGCGGCGCTCGGGCGCTTCCTGCCGAGCTGGCAAGGAATCGACCGGCGCGCGTCGCTGCGCGAGGCGCTCGTCCCGCTGCAGGGGCTGGCGTTGCCCGTCGCTCTCTGGGAGGCGGAGGTCCTGCCGCGGCGGGTGCCGGACTACCGGCCCGAGCAGCTCGACCAGCTCTGCGCGTCCGGCGAGCTGATCTGGGTCGGCGCCGGGCTCGACCGCGTCGCGCTCTTCTTCCGCGACGACGCCGCGCTCCTCGGCAGGCCGTCGGCCGCGCCGGAGCCGGAAGGCAACGCGCACGAAGCAATTCGCGCCGCGCTCGCCGGCGGCGCGCTCTTCTGGGACGGGCTCCTCGCGACCGGGCTCGACGCCGAGACGGCGCTGCCTGCGTTGTGGGATCTCGTCTGGAGCGGCGAGGTGACGAACGACTCCTGGTCTCCGCTCCGCGCCGAGCGGCGCTACCAGCCGCCGCGGCCAGACCGACGGGCTCGCCGTTTCTCGCGCGCCCGCGTCCATCGTCCGACGGCGACGCAGGGACGCTGGTCGCTCGCGGCTCAGCTCTTCGTGGGCGGCGAGCCGGATCGCCGCGCTCTCGCGGAGCTGCTGCTCGAGCGCCACGGAGTCGTGACGCGGGACGCCGTCCGCGCCGAGGGGATCCCCGGCGGCTACGCCGCGGTGTACGGAGAGCTCCGCGCGCTCGAGACGCTCGGATCCTGCCGCCGCGGCTACTTCGTGGAGGGGCTCGGCGGCGCTCAGTTCGCGCTCGGCGGCGCAGTCGAGCGGCTGCGAGAGTTGCGGCCGCGCGACGGGGAGGAGCCCGAGCCGCTCGTGCTCGCAGCCGCCGATCCGGCCCAGCCGTACGGCGCGGTGATCCCGTGGCCCAAGCGGGCGGGCGCGCGTGCAGCGCGAGTGGCCGGAGCGCACGTCGTCCTGCTCGGCGGCGAGCCGGCGCTCTACGTCGAGCGCGGCGGCCGCTCGCTCGTCCCGCTCCGCGAGCCGGAGGAGGAATGGCTTCGGCCGGCGCTCGCGGCGCTCGTCTCGTTCGTGAAGCGCGGCGGTGCCAAGCGCCTCGCCGTGGAGCGCTTCGACGGCGAGCCGGTCGCGGAGACGCTCGTCATGCCGCTGCTCGTCGAGGCCGGCTTCCTCGCCGGGCCCCGCCGCGCGGTGCTCCGGGCATAGTCCAGCCGTTCTGGGAAGATCGCAGGAACGTGTGGGTAGCCAGGGAGCTCAGCCGCCTCCTCTTCCGCGTCGCGGTCGCGGTCCTCGTCGCGAGCCTGATCGCCGAGGTGCGCGCGCTCGTCTCCGGTGGTGACTTCTTCCACACGTGGCGGATCACGCTGCTGCTGCTCGGGTGCCTCATGCTGCTGCTCGCCGGCTCCGGAGCGCGCAGTACCGGATCGGCGCGGCGCGTCAACTGGGGCGTCATCACGCCTGGACGCGGCGGGATCCTGTCGCGGCCCGTCTTCGCCGGCGTGGAGGGTCCCCAACTCACGGCCTCCGCCGTCTTCTTCGCGAGCGCACTCGCGCTGTTCGCGCTCGGAATCTTCGCCTAGAGGATTGATTCCAAACTGCCGCGGGGCCGGATGACGTCCCCCGACGGCACGTCACTTTGGAATCAATCGTCTAGCGGGGCCGGCAGGCTCACGCCCGCCGGCCCCGTGGTTCTGATCAGAAGGTCGGGAAGGTGCCGAGCTCCTGCGTGACGTTGTGGAAGCGGTTGTGCTTCTGCACCACCGTCACAGGCCCGGACGCGTAGATCCCGTAGTAGTCGTCGTGGATCTGGTTGCCGGTGACCGTGATCGACTGCGGCGAGGCGCTGCCGAGATAGATCCCGGTCGTCTGCAGGTCGTTCTCGTCGGTGCGGACGTTGTTCTTGCCGATCGCGTTGCGGGAGATGACGGTGCCGCTGAAGTCGTCGCCCGGAGCATGCGCGTGGATCACGACACCTGCGTGGCCGTTGCCCGAGAACCTGTTGCGGGTGATCGTGTTCCCCGTCACCACCGCGTTCGGGACCGGGGCGGCGAGGATGACGCCGCTGCCGGCCGACGCGTCGGGTGCGGTCGGGGTGCTCAGGCCGTTGTCGTTGGCCACGTTCCTGTAGACGAGGTTGTCGGTGACACCGGCACCGGAGTGGTCGGCGAGCGCGATCCCGCAGCCGCCGAAGTTCCGGTTCGCGATGTTGAACCCGACCACGTTGTGGGAGGCGGGCTTGCCCAGGTCGTCGGCGATGTTGATGCCGACGCCGTTGGCGTTCGCCCTGTTCCCGATCGCGACCGAGTGGGACGTGCTGTTCAGGTCGATCCCGGAACCGAGGTTGCCGGTCACGACGTTCCTGACGATCTTCACGTGGTCGGCAGCGACCGGGCCGTTCGGGCCGATGCCGATCGTCACGATTCCGTCCGCGAGCTGGCCGTGGCTCGCATCGAGCGGGCTCGCGTTCTCGACGGTGAGGCCGATGACCGTCGAGTAGGAGGCGCTGACGCCGACCCCGTAAACGTTTCCGGTCGCGTCGATCGTGGAGCCGCGCTCGCCGAGCAGCGTCACGCGCCGGTCGACGGTGACCATCTCGTGGTACGTCCCGCGGCAGACGACGACGATTCCCCTGAGCGGCGCCGCTTCGACGGCCGCCTGGATCGAGTCGTACCTCGCGTGCCTGCACGAGTTGTCGCTCTTCGTCGCCGCGCCGTTCGGCGAGACGTAGACCGCATGCGCCCGCGCATGGCGCTTCGCTTGATGATGGCCGTGGTGCCCGTGCGCCGCCGCCGGCGCCACGAGTACGAGTGCCGCCGCGGCGAGCGCGGTCGCAATGACGGGCAGCCGAAGCCGAGATTCCTTGATCCGCATCTTTCCCCTTTTCTTCGGAGTCGCCCGCCTGACCGGCTGGACGACCGTCGTGCCAACTTACGCCTAGGTCATATTAGTCGGAATACGATGAGACTGCAGCCTCGGCCTCTTCGACGAGGAGTCGCACCAGCTCTGCCGCGGCCAACTCCCGCCCCTGGGAGGCGCCCGTGCCGCCCATGAACAGCTGCCCCTTCTCCGCTGCGACCTTCCGCTGCTCGGGGAAGGGCAGGGGAGACGGCCCGGCCATCAGCTCTTCGAGCACGGGCGTCCGGGCAGCGCGCATCGGCCGGCCGGTGTACGCGTCAGTCACGACGGTCTCGAGTGAGCGGAGCGCCTCCAGGTGCTCCGGTGGCCTCCCGGCCTCGGGCGTGAAGAGAAAGGCCGTGCCGAGCGAGACGCCTGCCGCGCCCAGTCGCAGCAGCTGCGCGATGCGGGCGCCGTCCACGATCCCGCCGGCCGCGACGACAGGCACCGACACCGCGTCCGCACAGGCGGGCACGAGCTCGGCGAGCGGGACGAGCGGGAAGCCGTCGAGGAAGGAGCCGCGATGGCCGCCCGCCTCGGTGCCCTGCGCGACGACGGCGTCCGCGCCGGCCCGCTCGAGCGCGAGCGCCTCCTCGGTGGTCGTCGCCGTCCCGAGGACGACGATCCCAACCTCCCGCAGCGGCGCGGGATCCACGACCCCGAACGTGAAGCTGAAGACGTGCGGCCGCTCCTCGAGCACGACTTCAAGCGTCCCTTCGCGCAGGTAGGGAGGCGCGAAGAGGTTGACGGCAAAGGGCCGGTCGGTCGTCTCGCGCACCTCGCGGATCGCGGCCCGGAGCTCGTCCGCCGACAGCGCGGCGCCGCCGATCGAGCCGAGGGCTCCGGCCGCGGAGACGGCAGCCGCGAGCGCCGGCAGAGCGTTGTTCGCCATCGGCGCCTGCACGATCGGGAACTCGACGCCGAGCAGCTCGCAGAGCGGCGTATCGAGAAGGCTCACGCTGCGACGAGCTTGTAGCCCGAGCCGCGAACGGTCACGAGCCGCTCCGGTTGGGACGGGTCGCGCTCGATCTTCCGGCGCAGGTTCGAGATGTGCACCTCGCACGCGTGCTCGTCCCCGACGTGCTCGCTCGCCCAGAGGTGCTGCATGAGCTCGCGGCGCGAGACGACCGCGTCCGGCTGCTCGGCGAGGAGCGCGAGAACCTTGAACTCCGACAGCGTCAGGTGGACGCGCTCGCCGTCGACGAGGACCTCGTGGCGGCCGAGGTCGATCTGGAGCCCGCCGAGCTTCCGGAGAGTCGAGCCGCCGCCGGCCCGGTCTAGCTCACGGCGCCGCAGGATCGCGCGGACGCGGCTGAGCAGCTCGGCGCTCGAGAACGGCTTCGTCACGTAGTCGTCGGCGCCGAGCTCGAGCCCGAGCACGCGGTCGGACTCCGCGTCCCGCGCCGTCAGCATCAGGATCGGCACGTCGCTCTCGGCGCGCAGCGCGCGGCACACCTCGACCCCGGACAGGCCGGGCAGCATCACGTCGAGGACGACGAGCGAGTACAGGCCCGAGCGTCCCGACTCGAGAGCCGACTGGCCGTTCCGCTCCTCGTCCACCTCGAAGCCCTCGCGCCGCAGCGTGAAGGCGACGACGTCACGGACGCCCGCGTCGTCGTCGACGAGCAGGATCCGCTCGCCCTGACCGTTCACCGGGGCCACGCTCACGCCGCCGGCACCTCCTCCCGGACGCGAGCCGGCGCGAGGAGGATCCGGAAGACGGTTCCCTGGCCGGGGGACGACTCGAGCTCGATGCGGCCTCCGAGCGACCGCACCGACTCCCGAACGATCGCGAGGCCGAGGCCGAAACCGTGCGGGTCGCGTTCGCCGCGGTAGAAGCGATCGAAGACGTGGCGCTGCACCTCGGGATGGATGCCCGGACCGGAGTCCTCCACCTCCACCGTGATCGTGTTCCCGTCGCCGTGCGCGCGAAGCGCAACCGAGCCGCGGGCCGTGTGTTTCGCCGCGTTCTCGCCGAGGTTGCGCAGCGCCTGCTCGAGCAGGTCGCGGTTCGCCTCGACCGCGAGGCCGTTCTCGACCTCCACGTCGACCGCGACCCCGGCATGCGGGTGGAGCCCGGCGGCGACCTCCCGCAGCAGCGGCGCGAGCTCGACCGCCTCGACGCGTGGCTGCTCCTGGCCGGAGTGCGCGCGGGCCAGCGTCAGCATCGCGCGGGCGAGACGCGCCAGCCGGCCGCTCTCGCGCTCGATGTGGGCGAGGAAGCGGTCGCGCTCGACTGGATCCTCCTTCGCGCCGGCCTGCAGCACCTCGATCGCGCCGATGATCGTCGTCAGCGGAGTGCGAAGCTCGTGGGCCGCGTTCGAGACGAACTCGCGCTCGGCGAGCTCCCGGCGCTCCTGCTCCGTCAGGTCGTCCACCACGAGCAGCGCCCAGTCCGTCTCGGGCTGGGACGGGATGCCGGTCACGCCGTACGCGTGCTGCTCGTCTGGCGTCACATGCACCTGTGTGACCCTCGCCCGCTCGTCGAACAGCCGCTGGGCGAACTCGCGGAGCTCGAATCCCTGCCACGGCTCCGGCAGCGCGTCGCCCTCCCGCACGCGGCCCCCGAGCAGCCGGCGCGCCTCGGTGTTCGCGAAGTGGACGACGAGATCCTGGTCGATCGTGAGCACGCCCTCGTGCAGCCGCTCGAGCAGGAGCCGCAGGCGGTCGCGCTCGGCCTCGACGCGCCGGAACGAGCGGCGCAGCTGGCGGCGCATCCGGTCGAAGTTCTGGATCAGGATCCCGAACTCGTCGCGGAAGTGGTAGCGCAGCGGCGTCTCGAAGTCGCCGTGCGCGATTGCCTCGGTGGCGGCGCTGAGGCGGCGCAGCCGCAGTGCGATCAGCTGCGCGAACAGCAGCCCGACGATGACGCCGATCACGCCTGCGATGACCCCTGCCCGCAGCGCCTCGCCGTTCACCGTGTCGATCGCCTCGGCCGTCGCCGGCTGCCGGCTGATGGCGACGAGCACCGCGCCGTGGTACGGGATCGCAGCCACGAACGTCCCTCCGTCGGAGGTGCCCTTGGCGAAGTTGTCGCCCGTGAGCGCGTGGCTCACCGCATCGCGCTCGAGAGCCGACGCCCCTGCCGGGACGCCCGCGGTCCCGAAGAGCCTGAGCCGGACGTTTCCCTGAAGCTTGCTCGCCACGTGGTCGAGGGTGAGGGCGGTGACGTTCTTCTGCGCCGCCCTCTGCGCGTCGCCAAGCGTCTGCGTCTCCCCGTGCCTGCGGAAGACGTTCTCCGAGCGGTCCGAGAACTGGGCGACGACGATCGCGGTCGAGGTGGCGGCGACGACGGCGAAGGCGACCCCCAGCCACCAGCGGACTCCGATGAACGGCTTGGTCACGGCTCAATCGTAGGCTTCCCCGCGTGCCCGAAGGGGATTCGCTCCACCGCGCAGCCCGGCGGCTGCAGGTTCTCGTCGGCGAGCGTGTCGAGGTCGAGACTCCGCATCCGCGCGCCGCGGTGAAGGGGCTGGCCGAACGCCTCGACGGCAGGCGGCTCCAAGGGGTTGAGGCAGTGGGCAAGAACC
Organism: Thermoleophilia bacterium; assembly: GCA_025933895.1. Classification (GTDB taxonomy): domain Bacteria; phylum Actinomycetota; class Thermoleophilia; order Gaiellales; family Gaiellaceae; genus Palsa-739. The sequence continues at coordinate 380 of JAICZB010000020.1, read as the reverse complement.
TCCTCCTCCGCTTCGAGGGCGGCCTCGTCCTCCGCAGCCACCTGCGGATGAAGGGCCGCTGGCGCGTCGAGCGGAGAGGAGCGGCACGGGTGGGAAAGCCGTGGCTCGTGCTCCGCGGCGCCGAGCACGAGGCTGTCCTCTGGAACGGCGCGGTGCTCGAGCTGGTCGGCGGCCGCGGCGCACCGCGACTCGGCCCGGACATCCTCGGCGAGCCGGCCGACTACGAGACCATGCTCGCACGCCTGCGGGCCGGTCAGCAGGAGCGCGAGGTCGGCGACGCGCTCCTCGACCAGCGCCTCGTGGCCGGGATCGGGAACCTCTGGCGCGCGGAGGCGCTCTGGGACGCGCGTGTCTCGCCGTGGCGGCCGCTCGACGGCCTC
>JAICZB010000240.1 GCA_025933895.1 Thermoleophilia bacterium | reverse complement strand
TGCGTTCCTCACGCTGCGACCTCCGGCTGCGATACGCGCGAAGGCTCTGACGGCGATGTCCACGGCCTCGGCGATCGGCGGCCCGATCGCGATCGCGGCTGCAGGGCCTGCGTTCAAGGCGTTCGGCTCGCGCCACGTCGTGGCCGTCGCGGCCGCCGGCCAGCTGCTGGCCATGTGCTACGCGGCCCTGGTCACGGTACGCCATCTGGCGCGGGAGCGTCATCTGGCGCAGGAACACGCCTGATGCGCCGCCTCCTCACCTACCGCGACGCGCGACTCCTCCTCTCCGGACAGACGCTTTCGGCCTTCGGCGACTGGGCGATGTTCATCGTCATGGCCGTCTGGATGAAGACGCTGACCGGCTCGAGCGCCCGCGCGGGCCTCGTCTTCCTCGTGCTCGGGCTCGGCGCCTTCGCCGCGCCGCTCGGCGGCCTGCTCGCGGACCGCGTCCGCCGACGGCCGCTGATGATCGCCTGCGATCTCGCCCTCGGCGCCTCGGTGCTCCTGCTGCTGCTCGTGCACGATCGCAGCGACGCGTGGGTCATCTACCTCGTCGCGCTCCTCTACGGAGCGGTCGGGATGGTCTTCTATCCGGCGCAGACGGCGCTGCTGCGGGTGATGCTGCCCGAGGAGCTGCTCGCCGACGCGAACGGAGCGCTCTCGACGATGCGCCAGGGGCTCCGGATCGTCGCGCCGCTCGCCGGCGCCGGTCTCTACGCCGCGTTCGGCGGCGGTCCGGTCGTGGTCCTCGACGCGGCGACGTTCGGCGGCTCGGCGCTCCTGATGTCGCGGATGCGAGTCGCGGAGGAGCGGCCACAGCCCCTGGAACACCACTTCCTCCGCGAGGTGACGGCAGGCGTCGAGCACGTCTGGCGGACGCTGCCGTTGCGCCAGATCACCGCGGGGACGACCCTCGCACTCCTCGTCACCGGTTTCACCGAGACGCTCATCTTCAGCGTGATCCAGCATCTCGGACACAAGCCGAGCTTCTTCGGCGTCCTCGCGACGCTGCAGGGCATCGGCTCGATCGCGGGCGGCCTGACCGCCGCCACGATCCTGCGGCGCTTCGGCGACGTGCGGACGGTCGGGATCGGGATCGGGCTCTTCGGCCTCTGCGGGATCCTTCTAGCGGTGCCCTCTCTCGCCGTCGTGACGGCCGGCTTCGTCGTCGCCGGCCTCGGAGTCGTCTGGGCGATCGTCGCCTTCACCACGGCGATCCAGACACGGACGCCGCTCGCGATCCAGGGCCGGGTCGACGCCGCCTGCGAGGTCTCGCTCTCGGTCGCGCAGACGGTCTCGATCGGGACCGGAGCCGCGCTGTCGACGCTCGTGGACTACCGGATCCTCCTCGTCGCGATGGCTGCCGTCGTCGCGGTGAGCGCCGCGTACATGCTCACGAGGCGGGACGAGGTGCCCGAGACGGCCGCGCAGCAAGTCGCGGCGTGAACGAGGTCCCACTCCGTCGTAACCGCGACTTCGTCCTGCTCCAGCTCGGACAAGGGCTCTCGACGCTCGGCTCCACATCCACGTACGTCGCGTATCCGCTGCTCGTGCTCGCGCTGACGCACTCGCCGGCGAAGGCAGGTGCGGTCGGGTTCGCCAACGTGCTCCCCTACGCGCTGTTCGCGCTCCTTGCCGGCGTCGTCGCCGACCGCGTCGACCGGAGGCGGCTGATGATCGCCATGGATCTCGTCCGGGCGGCGGCGATGGCCAGCATCGTCGTGGCGCTGGCGGCGGGCGTCCTCACGTTCTGGCAGGTGGCGGCGGTCGCGTTCGTCGAAGGCTCGGCCTTCGTCTTCTTCAACCTCGCGGAGGTCGGCGCGCTGCGGTCGGTCGTGTCGAGACGGCAGTTGCCGGAGGCGGCCGCGGCGGAGCAGGCGCGCTACGCGGCGGTCACCCTCGCCGGGCCGAGCCTCGGCGGCGCGCTCTTCGGGCTCGGCCGGTCGCTGCCGTTCTTCGGCGACGCCGTCTCCTATGCCGGGTCGATCCTCACGCTCCTCTGGATGCGGACGCCGTTCCAGGAAACGCGGGAGCGGGACCCCGCTCCGGTGCGCAGGCAGGTGCGCGAGGGCGTCGCGTGGCTGTGGGCGAACGCGTATCTCCGGACGACCGCGCTCATCTTCGCGGTCGGCAACTTCGCCTTCTCAGGGATCTACCTCGTCTTCGTCGTCCTCGCGAAGCGCGACGGGTTCTCGCCGGCGGCGATCGGCGCGCTGGTCGCCGTCTTCGGCGCCGTGAGCCTCGCCGGCTCCGTGGCCGCACCCCGGCTGGCAAGGCTTCTCTCGATGCGGTCGATCATGGTCGGCAACGAGTGGCTGAGCGTCGCGATCCTCCTGTGCGCGATCGCGCCCGGCCCGTACGTCCTGCTCGCGTGCACGCTCCCGATCGCGTTCTTCTCGCCGTCCCTGAACTCCGTGGTGGTCGGTTATCGGACGGCGATCACACCCGACCATCTGCTGGGCCGGGTCAGCAGCGTCGCGAGGAACCTCGCCCAGCTCGCTGCTCCGCTCGGCCCGCTCACCGCCGGGCTACTGCTCGACTCGTTCTCGGCCCGCACCACGATGCTCGTCCTCGGCGGGATCGCGCTCGTGGTCGCCGTCTGGACGACCGCGAGCCCGTCGATCCGGAATGCGCCGAGCCTGTCCGAGCTCGAGAACCCGCCCGACACGGTCCCTGCGACCATGGAGGCGTGACCGAGCTCCTCCCGCTGCGGCGGAACCGCGACTTCCTGCTCCTGCAGACCGGACAGCTGCTCTCGACCCTCGGGTCGAACATGTCCACGATCGCGTACCCGCTGCTCGCGCTCGCCCTCACCGGCTCCGCGGCGAAAACCGGCTATGTCGGCGCGATCGAGTTCGCGCCCGTCGTGCTCTTCAGCCCACTGGCGGGAGTAGCCGCCGACCGCTTCGATCGCCGGACGCTGATGATCCTGTCCGACGCCGCCGGAGCGACCGCCGTCGCCGCGCTCGCGGCTGCCGTCCTCACACACCACGCGAGGTTCTGGATGATCCTGCTCGTCGCCTTCGTGGACACGACCGCCGCGACCGTCTACCGCGCCGGCTCGAGCGGGGCGTTCACCGCGGTAGTCCCGCGGCGGCAGTTCGCGGACGCGGCGAGCGTGACGTACGCCCGCGCGTCGACGGTGCGGCTGACGGCTCCCGCCGCCGGAGGAGCGCTCTTCGGCCTCTCGCGCGCCGTGCCGTTTCTCGCCGACGCGGTCTCCTACGGCTTCTCGACGGTCACGCTCCTCCTGATGCGGGCGCGCTTCCAGGAGGAGCGCGAGCCCGGCGCACGGACACGGTTCCGCGAAGGGCTCGCCTACTTCTGGCGGATCCCGTTCCTCCGGACGACGATCGGGATGGTGGCCGTCAGCAACCTCGCGGCCTCGGGTGCGCCGATCGCCTTGATCATCCTCGCCCACCGGCACGGCTTCTCGAGCGCGGCGATCGGCGGCTTCGTCGCCGCTCAAGGCGTGGCCCTGCTCGCCGGCTCGACCGTCTCGCCTCTGCTGCGACGTCTCTTCCCGATGCGCGCGATCCTGCTCTCGGAGTTCTGGATGGCGCTCGTCTTCGCGGCCTTCCTCGCGTTCCCGAGCGTCTACGTGCTGGCAGCCGCCGTCGCGCTCCACGCCTTCTGGTTCCCGAACACGGACTCGGCCATGACCGCGTACTCCTACCTGCTGATTCCGGATCGGCTGCTCGGCCGCGCGATGGCGGCGTCCACCGCTCTGCGCGCGGTCACGGCGCCGATCGGGCCGCTCGTCGCCGGGTTGCTCCTCGCCCACACGTCTCCGCGGCTGACCGTGCTCGTGCTCGCCGCCCCGGTGGT
>JAICZB010000036.1 GCA_025933895.1 Thermoleophilia bacterium | reverse complement strand
GCGACCTCGTGCTTCGCGCACAGCCTGGTCGCCGTCGACGGCGACTGGAACGCGCTCACCCCGATCCTCGGTTGGCGGGACACGCGCAGCGCCGCCGCGGCGGAGTGGCTCGCACGCAGGCTCGACGCCCACGCGGTTCACGCGCGCACGGGCGCCTTCCTCCACCCCTCCTTCTGGCCGGCGAAGCTTGCCTGGCTCGCCGAGACGGACCCCGAGACCTTCCGCCGCGCAGCGTGGTTCGTGTCCTTCGCCGACTACCTCCAAGGGAAGGCCGAGACGAGCCTCGGGATGGCGTCGACGAGCGGCCTGCTCGACCTGACCACGCTCGACTGGGACGAAGAGCTGCTCTTCGCGCTCGGAATCGACCGCGAGCGGCTGCCGCAGATCGCCGACCTACCCGTCTGGCCCGACGCCGCGTGCTCGAACGCCGGCGCCGGCTGCACGACCCGGGAGCGCGCCGCGCTCATGGTCGGGACCTCCGGCGCCTTCCGAGTCCTCTACGAAAGCGAGCGCCCCCAGCCGAAGCCCGGCCTCTTCGTCTACCTCGCCGACCAGCACCGCGTCGTCGAGGGTGGCGCCCTCTCGGACGGAGGCAACCTCTACGAGTGGCTCGGGCGGACCCTTGCCGACGCCTCGGGACCCCTCTCGGAGCGCGACCCGCGCGACCACGGGCTCGTCTTTCTCCCCTTCCTCGGAGGCGAGCGCTCGACCGGCTGGAACCCCGAGGCGCGCGGCCTCGTCCAGGGGCTCACATTCGAGACGACGCCGCTCGACCTGCGCCAGGCCGCCTACGAAGGCGTCGCCTTCCGCTTCGCGGCGATCGCAGACCTCCTGCCGGAGGCGCGGGAGATCGTCGCCACCGGAGCCGGGCTCCTGCACGATCGCGACTGGATCCAGATCATGGCCGACGCGCTCGCGCGGCCGGTCGCCGTGTCCGGAGTGCCGGAGGCGTCGCTCCGCGGGGCCGCGGTCCTCGCGCTCGAGCGCTCGGGACACGAGGTCGCCGAGGCGCCGATCGGCAAGATCGTCGAGCCACGGCCCGAGCGGGCGGAGGCGTACCGCGCCGCACGCGAGGAGCAGCAGCGGCTCTACGACTTGCTCTACGACGCGCCGGCGTGAGCCCGCGCCAGGCTGCGCGCGGCGGCGGCGATGCCGTCGGCGTCGATGCCGGCCTCGGCGAGCAGCTCCGCCGGCTTCCCGGAGTGCGGCATCTCGTGCACCGCGAGCCGGACGACCGGGGGACGATCGTCGGAGTCCGCGAGTGCCGAGAGGACGGCCTCGCCGAGTCCCCCTTCCGCCCAGTGATCCTCGGCGGTGACGATCGGGCACGTCAGCGAGCGGAGCGTTTCCGTGTCGAGCGGCTTGATCGAGTAGAGGTCGATCACGCGCGCCTCGATACCCTCCTGCGCGAGCGTCTCGGCGGCCTTCAGCGCCTCGTGGACGGTGATGCCGGCGCCGACGATCGCGACGTCGTCGCCCTGCCGGAGCGTCCGCGAGCCGCCGATCTCGAACTCCTCGTCGGGCCCGTAGACGACGGGAGTCGCCGGACGCAGCGTGCGCAGGTAGACGATGCCGGCGGTGTCGGCCATCCTGGCGACGAGCTTCGCGGTCTGGTTCGCGTCGCACGGGTGCAGCACCGTGGAGCCGTGCACCGCGCGCAGCGAGGCGATGTCCTCGAGCGCCATCTGCGACGGCCCGTCCTCGCCGATCGAGATGCCGGCGTGCGAGCCGCAGAGGCAGTAGTTCGCGCGGCTGATCGCGGACATGCGGATGAAGTCGTAGGCGCGTGAGAGGAACGCGGCGAAGGTCGAGGCGAACGGGCGCCAGCCGAGCACCTGCATCCCGACCGCGGTCGCGACCATCTGCTGCTCGGCGATGTACATCTCGAAGTAGCGATCGGGGATCGCCTCGCGGAACTCATCCGCGTAGGTCGAGTTCGAGACCTCGCCGTCGAGCGCGACCACGTCGCCCCGCGCCTTGCCGAGCGCCGCGAGCGCGTCGCCGTACGCCTTCCGCGTCGCCACCTCCTCGCCGAGGTCGTAGCGCGGCAGCTCGAGCGTGCCGCCCGGGAATTCGTGCCGGGAGCCGCCCGTGTCCGGCTTCGCGACGTCGATCTTCAGGTTGCGGATTCCCCCGAGCGTCGCGATCACCTCGTCGGAGTGGTCGAGCGCCTTCCCGTGGAAGCCGTTCTTGTCCTCGACGTCCGGGTCGCCCTTGCCCTTGATCGTCTTCGCGACGATCACGACGGGCTGCCCCGCGACGTCGATCGCCTCGGCGTAGGCGCGGTCGATCGCCTCGACGTCGTGGCCGTCGATCTCGATCGTGTGACAGCCGAAAGCGCGTGCCCGCTCGGAGTACGAGTCGAGATCCCAGCCGTGCATCGTCTCGCCGCGCTGGCCGAGCCGGTTGACGTCGATGACGGCGACGAGGTTGTCGAGCTCGTAGAAGGCGGCGTGCTCGAGCGCCTCCCACTGCGACCCCTCCGCGATCTCGCTGTCGCCGCAGAGCGTCCACACGCGGAACGGGAGCCGGTCGAGCCGCTTGCCCGCGAGCGCCATCCCCACCGCGTACGGCAACCCCTGCCCGAGCGAGCCGGTGGCGACGTCGACCCACGGGATCCGCGGCGTCGGATGCCCCTCGAAGATCGAGTCGAACTGCCGGTAGCTGAGGAGTTCCTCCTCCGAGATCGCGCCGGCGGCGCGGAACATTGCGTACATGAGGGTCGAGGCGTGGCCCTTGGAGAAGACGAGCCGGTCGTTATGCGGGTCGTGCGGGTTGTCGAAGTCGTAGCGCAGGTACTTCGCCATGAGCACGGCCATCAGGTCGGCTGCGGACATCGCGGACGTGGGATGGCCCGAGCCCGCCTTCGCCGCGGGGCGGATCCCGTCGACACGGAGCTGCTGTCCCAGCTCGCGCCAGAGCTCGACGTCGTTCATGGCTACGACCTCTCCCTTCGCCGGGTGCCGGAAACTGAGGTCGATTCTATGTACGGTCCCTCACGTGAAAGTCGCTGTGGCGTTCGACCACCGAGGTGTGCACCTGCGGGAGCCGATCTTCGCGGCACTGCGTGACCAGGGCCACGAGACCGTCGACCTCGGCACCGACACGGACGCCGTCCGGATCGACTACCCGGACAAGGCGGCCGAGCTGGGTGCCGCTCTCAAGGACGGAGAGGCGGAGCGCGGCGTGCTCGTCTGCGGCTCCGGCGTGGGCGCCTCGGTCGCCGCGTGCAAGATCGGCGGAATCCGGGCAGCCATCTGTCACGACGTCTACTCCGCGCACCAGGGCGTCGAGCACGACGACATGAACGTCCTCTGCCTCGGCTCGGAAGTCGTCGGACCGAGCCTCGCCGCGGAGCTCGTGAAAACGTTTCTCGCGGCACGGTTCGACGGAGGAGAGCGTTACGTCGCCAGACTGGAGAAGGTGCGACGAATGGAAGAAGGGATGCGGAATGGCTGAATCGAGACTTCACAAGCTGAGCGCGCGCGGGCAGTCGGTCTGGATCGACTACCTGTCGCGCGACCTGCTCGAGACCGGCGAGCTGAAGCGGATGATGAAGGAGGACGCCGTCGTCGGGGTGACCTCCAATCCGACGATCTTCCAGAAGGCGATCTCGCAGGGCAACGCGTACGACGGGCAGCTGAAGGAGCTGCTCGAGGAGGACCTGGAGCCGAAGGAGATCTTTCTCCGGCTCGCCGTGCGCGACGTCGAGAACGCGCTCGACCTGCTTGCGCCCGTGCACGAGGGGAATGCGGAGGACGGCTACGTCTCGATCGAGGTCGACCCGAACCTCGCGTACGACACGAAGGCGACGTTCGACGAGGCGATCCGGTTCCACGAGTGGATCGACCGGCCGAACCTGTACGTGAAGATCCCGGGGACGAAGCCGGGCGTGCAGGCGATCGAGGACTGCATCGCCGTCGGCCGCAGCATCAACGTCACGCTCCTCTTCTCGCTGGAGATGCACAGCGAGTCGATGGAGGCGTATCTGGCCGGGCTCGAGCGGTTCGTCGCCGAGGGCGGCGATCCCGCCAAGGTTCGCTCGGTGGCGAGCTTCTTCGTCTCGCGCGTCGACACCGAGGCGGACAAGCGGCTCGAGGCGATCGGGACGGAGGAGGCGCTCGCGCTGCGCGGCAAGCTCGCGATCGCGAACGCGAAGCTCGCGTACGAGCGGTATCAGAAGGCGTTCTCGGGCCCGCGCTGGGAGGCGCTCGAGGCCAAGGGGGCGCTCCCGCAACGCTGTTTGTGGGCTTCGACGTCGACGAAGAACCCCGAGTACCGCGACGTCCTCTACGTCGAGGAGCTGATCGGCCCGCACACGGTGAACACGATGCCGGAGGAGACGATCCAAGCGTTCCAGGATCACGGCGAGGTGCGCGGTGACACGGTGCTCGAGGGAGTCGACGAGGCGCACCGGCTGTTCGAACAGCTCGCGTCGGTCGGGGTCGACTACGACGACGTCGTGCTCACGCTCGAGAAGGAGGGCGTGCACAAGTTCTCCGACTCGTTCGCGGAGCTGCTCGACGGCGTGCGGGCGAAGCACGAGGCCGTCGCCGCGTAAGCCCGTGGAGCGCGATGCTCTGATCAAGGGAATCTGGGAGCGCGACCCGGGCGTCTGGACCGGGAGCGACGAGGCGCAGTGGCTCGGCTGGCTCGACGAGCCGCTGCGCATGCAGGAGCAGCTCGACGAGATCCGCCGCTTCGCGGAGTCGATGCACGACGAGGTCGACGCGGTCGTCCTGTGCGGGATGGGCGGCTCCTCGCTTGCGCCGGAGGTGCTGCGGCGCAGCTTCGGGGACGACCGGTTCCACGTCCTCGACACGACACATCCCCGTGCCATCCGCGCGCTCGAGGAGAAGCTCGACCTCGGGCGGACGCTGTTCCTCTCCTCCTCGAAGTCCGGGTCGACGCTCGAGACGCGCTCGCACACCGACTACTTCTGGGGAAAGACCGACGAACGGGGCAGCCACTTCGCCGCGATCACCGACCCCGGTTCCCAGCTCGAGCAGCTCGCCCGAGAGCGCGGGTTCCGCGCGGTCTTCGCCGGCGAGCCCTCGATCGGCGGCCGCTATTCGGCGCTCTCGCCGTTCGGGATCGTACCCGCGGTGCTGATGGGCGTCGACGCGGCGCAGCTGCTCGCCCGCGCGCAGGAGATGCGCGAGGCGTGCCGCTCCAGCGACGGCAATCCGGGTTACGAGCTCGGGAACCGCTTCGGCGAGGGCTGGCGCGAGGGCCGCGACAAGATCTGCATCGCCGAGAGTCCCGGCGAGTTCGGGCTCTGGGCCGAGCAGCTCATCGCCGAGTCGACCGGAAAGCACGGGAAGGGACTCGTTCCCGCCCCTGGCGAGTCGCCCGACGGCTCCGACCGTCAGGCCGCCGAACCGGAGCTGCCGGATCCTTACGCGCTCGGCGCCGAGTTCTTCCGCTGGGAGTTCGCGATCGCGGTCGCGGGCGCATGCCTCGAGATCAACCCATTCGACCAGCCGGACGTCCAGGCCGCGAAGGACAAGACGAACGAGGTGCTCGCGACCGGCGACGAACCGGAGCTCGAGCCGGAGGGATCGATCGAGGAGCTGCTCGCCCAGGCGAAAGAAGGGGACTACGTCTGCGTGCAGGCGTTCGTGAACCCGGACGTCGACCTCGGCCCACTCGCCGACCGGCTCCGGCGCGAGAGCGGCCTCGTCGTCACGCACGGCTACGGCCCGCGCTACCAGCACTCGACCGGACAGCTCCACAAGGGCGGACCGAACACGGGCCTCTTCCTCCAGGTCGTCGACGACCCCGGTGAGGAGCTCCCCATCCCGGGGAAGCCGTTCGGCTTTCGGCGGTTGATCCGGGCGCAGGCCGCGGGAGACCTCGAGACGCTGAAGGAGCGCGGCCGGCGGGTCGCCAGAGTGAGATTGGAGGATCTGTAGCGATGCAGCTCGGGATGGTCGGCCTCGGCCGGATGGGCGCGAACATGACCGAGCGGCTGCGCGCCGCCGGTCACGACGTCAAGACGTTCGACCCGAAGGTGGACTCGCGCACGGCGGGATCGCTCGAGGAGCTCGTGCAGCAACTGGACGCGCCGCGGTCGATCTGGCTGATGGTTCCCGCGGGGATCGTCGGTTCCGTCGTCGGCGACCTCGCGCCGCACCTCGCCGAGGGCGACACGATCGTCGACGGCGGCAACTCGTACTACATCGACGACCTCCGCCGCTCGAACGAGCTCGGCGAACGCAACCTCCACTACGTCGACGTCGGCGTCAGCGGCGGCGTCTGGGGCCGCGACCGCGGCTACTGCCTGATGGTCGGAGGCGACGACGAGGCCGTCGGCCGCCTCGTGCCCGTCCTCGAGACGCTCGCTCCGGGAGTCGACGCAGCCGTCCGCACTCCCGGCCGCGACGGCGACGCGGCGCCGGAGGAGCAGGGCTGGCTCCACTGCGGCCCGCCGGGCGCGGGGCACTTCGTGAAGATGGTCCACAACGGTGTCGAGTACGGCCTGATGCAGGCGTACGCGGAGGGCCTCAACGTCCTCAAGCACGCGAACATCGGCCTGCACGCGCAGGAGACGGACGCCGAGACGACGCCGCTGCGCGATCCCGACCACTACAAGTACGAGCTCGACGTCGCGGCGATCAGCGAGCTCTGGCGCCGCGGTTCTGTCATCGCGTCGTGGCTGCTCGACCTGACCGCCGAGGCGCTGCACGAGACGCCCGAGCTCGACGAGTACGCCGGCCGCGTGAGCGACTCCGGCGAGGGACGTTGGACGGTGCAGGCCGCGGTCGAGGAGGGTGTGCCGACGCCTGTGCTCGCGGCCTCCTTGTTCGATCGCTTCGCCTCGCGCGGCGAGGCGGAGTGGGGCAACCGAGTCCTCTCCGCGATGCGGAAGGGCTTCGGTGGCCATCTCGAGAAGAGCTCCGAACAGTGACGGAGACGGCGGAACAGCCGGCGCAGAAGGAGCGGGAGAACCCGCTCGCCGAGGGCCTCGCCCTGCGGCGGACGCCCGACCCGTGCTCGCTCATCATCTTCGGCGCCTCGGGCGATCTCACGCACAAGAAGATCATGCCCGCGCTCTACGCGCTCGCGGTCCGCCGCCTGTTGCCGGAGCGCTTCGCCATCGTCGGCGTCGCGCGCACCGACGGCGACGACGACGCCTTCAGGCAGGACATGACGGCGGCGGTGAAGCAGCACGCGCGCGACCCATTCCGGCAGGAGGTCTGGGACGAGCTTGCCGCCCAGCTCCACTACGTCTCCACCGACTTCGCGGACGCCGGCGGCGAGGACAAGGTGCACGATCTCCTCGAGCAACTCGACCAGGAGAGCGATCTCGGCGGCAACCGAGTCTTCTACCTCGCCGTCCCGCCGCCCGCCTTTCCGACCATCGTCGAGGCGCTCGGCAAGCGGCGAGGCAACCGCGGCTGGACGCGGCTCGTCGTCGAGAAGCCGTTCGGCCACGACCTCGAGTCGGCGAAGCAGCTGACGGCAGCGCTGATGGAGTACTTCCGCGAGGAGGAGATCTTCCGGATCGACCATTACCTGGGCAAGGAGACGGTCCAGAACATGCTCGCGCTCCGCTTCGCGAACGGGATCTTCGAGCCGATCTGGAACCGCCAGTTCGTAGACCACGTCCAGATCACGGTCGCCGAGTCGATCGGGATCGAGGCCCGTGCCGGCTACTACGAGCACGCCGGCGCGATCCGCGACATCTTCCAGAACCACCTCCTGCAGCTGCTCGCGCTCACCGCGATGGAGCCGCCGATCGACTTCACCTCCGACTCGGTGCACAACGAGAAGGTGAAGGTGCTGCGCGCGCTGCACACGCCGGGGCCGAAATCGGTCGTGCGGGGGCAGTACGGTCGCGGCTTCGTGGAGGGCGAGGAGGTCGTCGCGTACCGCGAGGAGGACGGCGTCGCGGCCGACTCCATGACGGACACGTACGTCGCCGCGAAGCTCTACGTCGACAACTGGCGCTGGGCCGACACGCCGTTCTACGTCCGCATGGGCAAGCGGCTCGCGCGGCACGAGACGACGATCGCGATCCAGTTCAAGGCGGCTCCACACCCGCCGTTCGAGGAGGCCGCCGCCGAAGGGCTGCGGCCGAACGTCCTCGTCGTCCACGTCCAGCCGGACGAGGGCGTCTCGCTCGCGATCGGCGCGAAGGTGCCGGGCCAGGGGATGACGATCCGCACCGTCCACATGGACTTCCTCTACGGCGGCGCCTTCCGCACCGGGATGCCGGAGGCGTACGAGCGCCTCATCCTCGACACGATGCTCGGCGACTCGACGCTGTTCACGCGGGCGGACGAGGTCGAGGAGCAGTGGCTGCTCGTGGACTCGATCGTCGCCGCGTGGCAGCGCGACCGGCCGGCGTTCCCGAACTATCCGTCGGGCTCGTGGGGGCCGCCGAGCGCCGACGAGCTCCTGCACCGGGACGGCCGGTCATGGCGACGGCACTGAGGGAGAAGAGCTGGTTCGGCGAGGACGTCTGTCTCGCCGACGTTGACACGGCGCTCGCGCGGCTGCGCGGGCAGGCGGCGGCCGAGACGGCGAGCATGCGCACCTCTGTGATGACGCACCTCGCCTGGGTTCCGGCGGCCTGGGCCGATCCGGCGCGCGCCGCGCTCGAGGGGATGGCCGAGCGGCACCCGTCGCGGACGATCCTCCTCTTCCCCGAGCCCGGCGCGCAGGACAACCGGATCGACTGCGAGGCGCGCGTCGAGCGGTGGGAGGTGCCGGACACCGATCGCGGCCTCGTGACCGAGGTCGTCGAGCTGACGCTGCGCGGCGCGCGAGCGAAGGCGCCGGCGAGCATAGCCGAGCCACTCCTCATCTCCGATTTGCCCGTCTTCCTCCGCTGGCGCGGCGAGCCGCCGTGGGGATCGCCCGAGCTCGACCAGCTCGTCGACGTGACCGACCGGCTGATCGTCGACTCGACCGAGTGGGAAGGCCTTCCCGGTTCCTATCGGCGGCTGGCGGAGCTCTTCCCGCGATGCGCGGCCTCCGACATCGCATGGGCGAGGACCTCGCGCTGGCGGTCACACCTGGCGCCGCTCTGGCCGGCGATCGGCGATGTGCGAACCCTTCGGGTGCGCGGAACGGCGGCGCAGGCATGGCTCCTCTGCGGCTGGCTGCGCTCCAGGCTCGGCCGGGACGAGATCGCGCTCGACCACGATCCGGCCGAGACGCTCGAGAGCGTGGCGCTCGACGGCGAGGCGGTGCCACTGCCGCCGGGCGACCCGCCGGCGCCGAGCGACGTCCTCTCCGACGAGCTCGAACGCTTCACGCCGGATCCGGTGTACGAGGCGGCGGTCCTCGCCGCGAGCCCAGGCGGCACTTAGAGCCAGGTCCTTCCTCGTAACAGACTGTTACTTGGTTTTCTTGTGCCGTTTCGGCACGAAGGCATGACTGTTCCGTGGCGCCTGTGTCGCGATGGTGACGCCGTGCTGTCCTTCGCGCCGCGCATCCCACGCCGACTCCTCGACGAGATCGAACGCCAGTCGCGGCGAACCGTTCCCATCGCCGAGATGAATCGCTGCGTCGGACGCGCGGCGGCCCGGATGGGGCTCTACAGGCCGAGTTACGAGCAGGTGCGAGTGCTCGTGCACGCCGCTCGTCGCCTCCGCCGGCGAGGGCCGGAGCCGGTCTCGACTGTCGCGCTGGACGTGGCCTTTCGGGTCAAGCCGCCGGAAGCGATCCTCCTACGCCTCTTCGCACCGCCGGCCCCTCGCCTCCGTGACCGAGCACCACCCAAGTAACAGTCTGTTACGAGGAAAGCCGGGTCCGGTCGGGACCCAGTTGGGAGGCAAGGAGGCGACCGGCGGCGAGAAGGAGTGCGTCCGTGCCCTGGGGCGACGCGAGTTGCACGGACGCCGGGACGCCATCCTCAGCCGGCCCGCACGGGAGGGCGAGCGCCGGCCAGCCCAGCGCGCTGAATGGGTACGTGAGCGAGATTCCGCCGGCGCGGATCTCGAGCTCGTCCACGTCCGCAGGTGGCGCGACGAACGGAACCGTCGGCGTCACGAGCAGGTCGAGCTCGCCCACCATCTCCGCGAAGCGCTCCCCGTACTCGCCGCGCTCATGGGCGGCCGCCGCAGCATCGACGTACGTCACCGCGAGGCAGCGCTCGATCTTGCCGCGGACGTTGCCGCCGTACAGCTCCTCGTTGTCCGGGAAAAGCGCGCGGTGGACGTCGGCCACCTCACGCATGAAATCGGCGCGGTTGGCGGGCGCGAGCGGCAGCTCGATCTCGCGCCGCCGTGGAAAGAGCGCCGCGGCCTCCGCCACCCGCTCGCGCACGAGCGGCTCCGTCTTGTCGAGCCAGGCGACCCCGACCTCGAGCTCCTCGAGGGACTCCAACTCGACGGGCGCGAATCCCGGCACGAGGGCCCGCATCATTAGCTCGCAACCCTCCACCGAAGACGCCATCGGGCCGACGACGTCGAAGCTCGGAGCGAGCGGGAAGCAGCCCTCGACCGAGACGAGCCCGTGCGTCGGCTTGAACCCGACCACGCCGCACCAGGCCGCCGGGATCCGGATCGACCCGGCGGAGTCCGTCCCGAGCGCGAGCTCGACGTCGCCCGCGGCGATCGCGGCCGCCGAGCCGCCGCTCGAACCGCCTGCCAGCCGTCCCGGCGCGACCGGATTCGGAACCGTGCCGTAGTGCGCGTTCTGGGAGGAGATCCCGTAGGCGAACTCGTGCAGGTTCGTCTTCCCGGCGACCGCGAAGCCGCCGGCCTCGAGCAGCTGCACCGACTCCGCGCTCGCGGCGGGGACGTGGTCGGCGAAGAGCGCCGAGCCGTACGTGGTGGCGAGCCCGGCCGTGTCGAGCAGGTCCTTGACCGCCACCGGCTTGCCCGCTCCCAGCCGATCGGGACGCGCCAGCCAGATGCCGTCCATCTACTGGAAGTGGAGGTAGAGCAGCGCGATCCCGACCGTGCCGGCGAAGAGCAAGATGAAGACGCCGAACAGCATCCAGCCGAGACGGACGTTGCGACGCGCGAGCTCGGGATTCATCAAAACGCGGCGTCCACCGCCAGCGCGGCGAAAAGCAGCGCAAGGTAGAGCAGCGAGTAGTGGAAGAGGAGCATCGCGCGCCGCGGAGTCGTGTCGCGGCGCAGCCACTCGGCCAACCCGAGGAACACGCCGCCGAGCGCCAGCGCGCACACGACGTAGATCGGTCCGGCACCGCCCCAAACCCACGGCAGCAGCGTCGCCGCCACGAGCGCGAGCGAGTAGCCGACGATCTGCCGCGCAGTCGTCCGCTCGCCGCGCACCACCGGCAGCATCGGCACGCGCGCGTTCGCGTAGTTGTCCTTGATCAGCAGCGCGAGGGCCCAGAAGTGCGGCGGCGTCCAGACGAAGACGATCGCGAACAGGATCAGCGCGGGGATCCCGACGTGCCCGGTCGCGGCCGCCCAGCCGACGAGGGGCGGCACGGCGCCCGCGGCCCCGCCGATGACGATGTTCTGCGGCGTCGAGCGCTTCAGCCAGCGCGTGTAGACGAGGACGTAGAAGAGGTTGCCGACGAGCGCGAGCACCGCCGTCAGGACGTTCACCGTGCTCGCGAGGAGCACGAAGGAGAAGGCCGAGAGCGCGAGCCCGAACTCGAGCGCGCGGCTCGGTGCGACGCGGCCGGAGGCCACGGGGCGCGAGCGCGTGCGCTTCCCCATCAGCGGGTCGATGTCGCGGTCGAGGACGTGGTTGAGCGCGGACGCGCCACCGCAGGCGAGCGCGAGCCCGAGCATCGCCGCGCCCGCGCGTCCAGTCCCCGGCCAGCCGCGTGCGCCGGCGATCATCCCGCAGAAGCCCGTGATCAGCAGCAACGACATGATCCGCGGCTTCGTCAGAGCCAGGTAGTCGCGCCACGTTCCCCACGGAACTCGTTCGCCGCGGAAGCTCTCGGCAACGACGATCACGAGTGCGGCGAGCGCGAAGGCGGCGAGCCCGGAGTGAGCATGCGGCCCGGGAACCGCGGCGGCGCCGGCGAAGAGCGCGCCCGCGGCGAGCGTGGCGGGCACGAGCCGGCGGTGCGCGTACCACGCCGAGACGACGAGCGCGGCGAGCGGAGGAGCGACCAGCGCCGCCAGCAACCGGTGAGCGGTGCCGAGGTTCTCGGCGCCGGAGATCACGGCGAGCAGCGTCCCGGCCGCAGCGACGAGCGCCGACAGGCGCAGCCACGGCCCCGGCGCGAGCTCGGTCCTCACTGCGGCTGCTCCGCGAGGCGCCGCCGCAGATCCCGCAGCGGCCGTGCGCTCGTCACGTACGGGACGCTGTCGAAGTTGTGCGACGGCGGCGGCGAGGTCGTGTACCACTCGAGTGTGTCGGCGAGCCATGGATCGTTTCCGGCGCGAATCCCCTTGCGCAGGACATGAGCCTGCCAGATGTTGACGAGGAAGACGAGGATGGCCAGCGCCATCACGCCGGAGCCGATCGAGGACATGAGGTTGTAGACCTCCCACAGCCCACCGTGGTGGTACGTGAAGATCCGGCGCGGCATCCCGAGCAGCCCGAGCATGTGCTGCGGCAGGAACGTCAGGTTGAAGCCGACGAACAGCAGCCAGAAGTGCCACTTGCCGAGCCGCTCGTCGAGCATGCGCCCGAACATCTTCGGCCACCAGTAGTAGAGCCCGCCGAAGAAGCCGAAGGCCGAGCCGCCGAAGAGCACGTAGTGGAAGTGGGCGACGACGTAGTACGAGTCGTTCACCTGCCAGTCGACGGGGAAGGCCGCGAGGAAGATCCCCGACAGGCCGCCCATCGTGAAGAGCGCGATGAAGCCGAGCGCGAACAGCATCGGCGTGTCGAAGATGAGGTTGCCGCGCCAGGTCGTCGCGATCCAGTTGAAGATCTTGATCCCCGTCGGGACCGCGATCACCATCGACGAGATCATGAAGAAGGAGTCGAGCCCGACGGGCATCCCCGTGGTGAACATGTGGTGCGCCCACACGAGCATCGAGAAGAACGCGATGCCGATCGTCGAGAACGCGACCGCCTTGTAGCCGAAGATCGGCTTGCGCGCGAAGACGGGCAGGATCTCGGAGATCATCCCGAAGACGGGCAGCACCATCACGTAGACCTCGGGGTGGCCGAAGAACCAGAACATGTGCTGGTAGAGCACGATGTTCCCGCCCTGCGACGGGATGAAGAAGTGCGTCCCGACGGTGCGGTCGAGCAGCAGGAGCGTCACAGCGGCGGAGAGCGCCGGCAGCGCGACGAGCAGCAGGATCGCGTACGTCTCGACCGCCCAGACGAAGAGCGGCATCCGCATCCACGTCATCCCGGGAGCCCGCATGTTGTGGATCGTCACGATGAAGTTGATCGCGCCCAGCAGCGACGACAGGGTCAGGATGTGGATGCTGAGGATCCAGTAGTCCTGGCCGTGGCCCGGGCTCGCGTAGGGGAAGTTCTCCGACAGCGTCGGATACGACCACCAGCCGGCGTGAGCCGCGCCGCCCTTCGAGAACCAGCTCAGCCAGAGGACGATGCCGCCGAGGAGGAAGAGCCAGTACGAGAGCGCGTTGAGGCGCGGGAACGCCATGTCGCGCGCTCCGATCATCAGCGGCACGAGGAAGTTGGCGAAGCCGGCCAGGATCGGGATGACGACGAGGAAGATCATCGTCGTCCCGTGCATCGTCATGACCTCGTTGTACGAGTTCTTCGTCAGGAAGTGCTCGTTCGGCGTCGCGAGCTGCGAGCGCATGAGCAGCGCGAGGATCCCGCCCGCGACGAACCACATGAGCGACGTCGCGATGTACAGGATCCCGATCCGCTTG